>JBDSEC010000026.1:0-4048 GCA_039920205.1 Pyrinomonadaceae bacterium | reverse complement strand
GATCGTGATCCTGCTTGGCCTGACCCTGGTTCTCTGCACGTTGGCCTTTGGCGGCGTGCATTATTGGGCCTACGGTTTACTTAGTGCTGGCGCCGCCGCCACGATCATTTTGTGGTCCGTGGATAGTTGGATGGCCCGCGGCCTTTCCTATCGCGCAAGTTGGTTGCCGCTTCCGCTGGTCGCCGTGATACTGCTCGGGCTGGTCCAATTGCTTCCTTGGCGCCGAATAACCCTTCCGGGTAACTCCGCCACCTTCGTCAGCGCCCTATCGTTCGATCCATATTCGACCAGAATGGTGATCGTGCTTCTTCTATCTCTGCTGGTATTTTTCGCGGCAGCACTAGCCTTCTTCGATTCGCGCCGGCGTTTAAAGTCGGTCGTGACCCTGTTGATGTTACTGGGTGCGGCCATAGCCGTGCTCGGCTTGGTTCAGCATTTCGTAAGCCCGCTAAAGATCTACGGAGTGCGGGAACCAAACCAAGCCCTTCCCTTTGGTCCGTTCATCAATCGCAATCATTTCGCGGCGTTTCTGGTCATGATCGTGCCGATCCCGTTGGCCCTGGTGGTGGAGCGAGCGGTCGACCGCGACCGTTTGCCTCTGTACGGCTTCGCGATCCTCTTGATGGTGGTGGCCACGCTCATGACGGGCTCGCGCGGGGGACTGTTGACTCTAGTGCTGGCCGGCGGATTTCTGCTTGCGACTCGATCCATCACGCGAATTCGATCGCCTGACGAAGCCGACAACCAGCCCGTGCGTCGACGTTTGCGAGTCGCGAAAATTGCGCTAGCGGTGGGTGGCGCCCTACTGGTGATCGGCCTGCTGCTGCTATTGGGCGGCGGCGGATCGCTCCGCCGCATCCTGGGACAGACGCCCACCGAAGACGTCGCGGCTGGCGGACGAACCCATTATTGGAAGGCAACGGCGCGGATGTTCTGGGACCATCCGATCGCTGGCGTAGGCCTGGAAGGGTTTGGAATGGCTTTCCCGCGCTACGATACATTGAACGGCACCTACCGGGTCGAGCGCGCGCATAACGATTACCTGCAAACCTTGGCTGAAACCGGCTTGATCGGATCGCTGTGCGCGCTGGCCTTTATCGTAATACTATTTCGTCAGGGGTGGGCGCTGCTGCGCCAAACCAATGATCCGTGGCGGCGAGCGGTGGTATTAGGTGCTCTGGCCGGCTGTTTCGGCGTGCTGGTGCACAGTTTTTTCGAGTTCCCCTTGCGTACCCCCGCGAATGCTTTACTATTTCTACTTTTGGCCGTGTTGGCGACAGTCGAGGTTGGAAGACGGCAAACCGGCAAAACTGATGCAATTGTACGAAAGGAAATTTGATGTCGGCATTTATCGACCTTAGCCATGCGATCGAACATGGCATGACCACGTATCACCCGTTGCCCGGTCCGCTGATCGAGGATTATCTAGGGCGCGACGATTCGCGCACGCGCTATGCGCCGGGCACTGAATTTCAGATCGGTTCGATCCAGATGGTGGCCAATACCGGGACCTACGTCGATTCGCCGTTCCATCGCTTCGCCGAAGGGATGGATCTTTCGCAACTGCCGCTGTCGTCTTTAGCCAACTTAAGCGGGATCACGTTTCGGGTCACTCCGGACGCGGGCGCGATCACGCCGGATATTTTTTCGACCCATGAATTGCGCGGCCGGGCGGTGTTGATCCACTCGGGCTGGTCACGGTTTTGGCGCACCGACGAGTATCACAGCGGGCGGCATCCGTACTTGACCGATTCCGCGGCCGAATTTTTGGTCGAGGCCCGGGTTGCGTTAGTCGGCATCGATTCGTATAACATTGATGACACTAAGGGTGGAGCCCGGCCCGCGCATACGCGATTGTTGCAGGCCGAGATCCCGATCGTCGAGCATCTGTGTGGATTGGAAGATCTGCCCGATGATGGTTATCATTTCTTTGCCGTGCCCCCGCCGGTGAAAGGAATGGGTTCGTTTCCGGTGCGTGCGTTTGCCCTGATAAATTAATAAGATAGCGACAACGATGGAGATAAAACTACAAGAAGCCTCAGCCGGTCCGGTGTACGCGCAGGTGCGCGACCAGATCGAAGCACAGATCAAGAGCGGCGCCCTCGCCCCGGGTACACTTTTGCAAGCCCCCGCGGCCTTGGCGAATAGTCTTGACACCGACACGGGCGAGATCCAGCGCGCCTATTTCGAACTGGTACAGACCGGTTCGGTCACCAGCCGCGCCACCCGGGACTTCCTGGGTAAAGAGAAAACGGTTTACACGGTGGTCTAAGATGTCAGACAGACCCAATCGTACGATGGACGGTTAGTCTGTCGTTTCGACGCGCGCAACGAGTCGGTTCAGCTTATCCTCCTCTTCAACACTCCGGTTTATGCATGTGTGCAAGTAGTGCATTCTACAATCGAACCGGCGAGGCCGCTGACCCGTGCGGTGAGGCTTGCCTCACCGCACTGGGCAGCAGCCGAGCTGTTTCGTGAATTGACCCCGTTCGCTGGAGTTGAGCCTCACCGCGCGCAATAGGAACTCGGTTATCCAAAAGCCAGCATATAAGGCAAATAGCCCCGACCGGTTAACAACCCATCCTACGTTTCCCCGCAAGTTTGCCCGTCTCTTCCCGTTCAAACCTCGAAACAACCCGGTGGTAATCGTGATTTCCCCACCCCGGCGTTGGCGAAATCCTAAGGGAGAGTGGTCATGAAACGTATTTTGTTCGGATGGATCGTCCTGAGTTTGCCGGTATTTGCCGGGTTTAGTAGCGCCCAATCAACCAAGTCCGCCAAAGTCACTAAACCGCAAACAACCGTACCGGTGACGAAACCCGTTAACCGTCAGACGTTGGAAATGGTATTTGTCTTGGACACGACCGGTTCGATGTCCGGGTTGCTGGAAGGCGCCAAACAACGTATCTGGGGCATCGTGAACGACGTTATGCGCCAGGACTCGCGTCCGGCAGTGCGCGTCGGATTGGTGGCGTATCGCGACCGCGGCGATCAATACGTGACGCAGGTGCTGCCGTTGACCGAGGATCTGGACCAGGTCTACTCGACCCTGATGGACTACCGCGCCGATGGCGGCGGGGATACTCCCGAAGACGTGCGCCGCGCGATGTCCGAAGCCCTGACCAAAACCGGTTGGTCCGTCGATAACCGCAATGTGGCCCAGATCATGTTCCTCGTGGGTGACGCGCCGCCGCATAACGACTATAAAGACGAACCGGACACCGCCGTAACCGCCAGCCAGGCGATCAACCGCGGCATCATCGTTAATACGATCCAATGCGGATCCATGAGCGAGACCACTCCCGTTTGGGAACTGATCGCCCAACGCGGACAGGGACGATTCTTCGCCATTCCGCAGGACGGCGGCGTGCAGGCGATCACTACGCCCTACGACACTAAACTGACCGAACTGGGAAACCGGCTAGGACAAACGTATACGCCGTACGGTGGCGGGGCCGGACCCGCCGGTGAACGTTATCGTCAGGGATCCGCCACCGACCAGGTGGCGATGGAAAGCAAGGTCATGAGCGCCGGCGCCCCGTCGGCAAATGCGGACCGCGCCATAAACAAAGCGGTGAATTCGGCGGCCTATGTCGGCGATCTGCTGCAGAGCATCGAGAACGGAACCGTCAAGTTGGATGCGGTCAAGACCGAAGACCTGCCTGATGACTTGAAGAAACTAACCCCGGCCGCGCGCCAGGTCGAGGTAGAAAAGCGGCTGGCCCAACGCGCCACCATTCGCGCGGAGATCTTGACGTTAGGTAAACAGCGGACAGACTTCATCGCCGCCGAACAGCGCAAACAGACGGGCACGAAACAGAATGGTTTCGACTCGGCGGTGGCGGATGCGCTAAAGACCCAGATGGCCGCGAAGGGGATAAAATAGCGCACGAACGGTGGTTAACCGGTCGCGCGAGTCTCGCCGAGTGCCTGACTCAGGTTCACCGATCCGATCCGCATCAGACTGCAATCAAAAGGGCCACCCAAAATTTGGGTGGCCCTTTCCGTAACTAAAACGTCCGACAGACTGTTAGTCTGTCGAATCTCC
>JBDSEC010000025.1:0-3311 GCA_039920205.1 Pyrinomonadaceae bacterium | reverse complement strand
GGCGATCAGTTGCGCCGGGTTTTGCGGTTCATGTTGGACGAAAATGAATTCTTGTCAGATTACGGCATCCGCGCAGTGTCACGGTTTCATCAGGATCATCCCTACGTGCTGAAGGTGAATGGCACGGAGCACCGGGTCGATTACGAACCGGCGGAATCAAGCACGGGTCTGTTTGGCGGCAATTCGAACTGGCGCGGACCGATCTGGTTCCCGCTCAACTATCTGTTGATCGAATCGCTGCAGAAGTTCCATCATTACCTGGGTGACGATTTCAAGGTTGAATGTCCAACCGGGTCGGGACAGATGATGACGCTGTGGGAAGTCGCGGCCGAGATCTCGCGCCGGTTGTCCCGCATCTTCCTGCGTGACGCCCACGGGCGGCGGGCGGTGTTCGGGGCGGAGGAAACCTTCCAAACCGATCCCAATTGGAGCGATCTGATCCCGTTTCACGAATATTTCCACGGTGACAACGGCGCTGGCATCGGCGCCAGCCATCAGACGGGCTGGACCGGTCTGGTGGCAAAGTTGCTGCAACAAAGCGGCGAATAATTTTCGCAATTGCGGTGTAAGGATTCGCCCCGGCGGCCGACCAATAGGCGTACGTTATTACAAACGCTAAGGAGTTAGAGCATCATGGCCACCGTTTCATCTGCATCAACTGTTTCGCCGTTTCGACCGGCTCGGCCGGCCTTTCACCGCGACGATAATCGTGACCGCTGGGCCGTGATCCTAGCGGGCGGGGACGGTAACCGGTTGCGCAGCATGACCCGCTCGATCGCCGGCGATGACCGGCCCAAGCAGTTCTGCCGCTTGATCGGCGGCCGCACGCTGCTAGACCAAACGCGCGCCCGCGTCGCGCGGTCGGTCAGACCGGAACGGACCTTATTGGTAGTGACTGAAAAGCACCGGCGGTTTTTCCACCCCGTCGCGGCGACGTTGGACAAAGATCTTTTGGTGGCGCAGCCCGAAAGCAAAGGAACCGCGCCAGCCATTATCTACGCGCTCCAACGCGTAGCGGCCAAGGATCCACAGGCGATCGTGTCGCTGTTTCCTTCCGACCACTATTTCGCGGATGACGAAGCGTTCATGATGCATGTCGATGCGGCATACGATGCAGTTGAAGGCGATCCCCAAACCGTAGTCCTGCTCGGGATCACTCCTGAATCGCCAGAAGTTGAGTTTGGTTGGATCGAACCGCACCATTCTATTTTCGGCGATCTGCCGGGCTCGGTAACGCGGGTCCGCCGGTTCTGGGAAAAGCCTTCGGTACAGACCGCGCGCGAACTACTGGGACAAGGCTGCCTGTGGAATAGCTTTGTGATGGTGGGCCACGTTAATGCTTTGTTGAAAATGACCAAGCAATCGCTGGGGAACTTGAACCAAGCTTTCACGAGCATTGCCATGACCTTTGGAACTCCGGCCGAGCCGCAGGCGGTGCGGCGCGTGTACGCGCAGTTAACCGAATCGAATTTTTCGCACGAAGTACTGGCCGCGCGACCGGAAGACCTAACCGTGATGCGGGTTGGGAATGTTGGTTGGAGCGATCTGGGCGAACCGTCGCGGGTCCTTTCGACTTGGGCCCGGGCGGGCATACGAACCGAATTGGCCCAGACCGCCAGCTGATCACAGAACATTCATTCTTAACTACAATATATTTTAGGAGCATTCATGAAAGCGATCGCAGTAAAACCCGGTGTGCCCGATACGGTCCATCTGACCGACTTTCCGGCGCCCAGCGTTGATGAGATTCCCGGCGGCCGGGGCGTATTGGTCCGCGTGTTACGGGTGGGGGTGGACGGCACGGACAAAGAGATCAATGCCGCTGAATACGGCCAGGCGCCGCCGGGATATGAATTCTTGGTCATCGGTCATGAAGGGTTTGGTCAGGTCGAAGCCGTTGGACCCAACGTCACCGAGGTTAAGCCGGGTGATTACGTCGTCGCAACCGTACGGCGTCCGGGTTCCAGCATTTACGATCTGATCGGCACCAACGACATGACCACGGACGACACCTATTTCGAACGCGGCATCAATCTTCGTCATGGTTACCTGAGCGAATACTATGTCGATAATGCCGAGTACATCGTTAAGATCCCGCAGGGTTTGAAGGAAGTAGGAGTGCTGTTGGAACCAACTACGGTCGTCGAGAAAGGCATCCACCAGGCTTACGAGATCCAGCGCCGTCTGCGCGTTTGGCGTCCACGCCGCGCCGCCGTTATGGGTGCCGGCACGATCGGATTGTTAGCCACCTTGGTGTTGCGTTTGCGGGGGATCGAGGTCACGACCTTTGGCAAGACCGCCAAACCATATTTGAATTCCGAACTGATCGAGGCCATCGGCGCGACCTATCAGTCGACCGCCGAGCTTTCCATCATCGAAGGCGCAGCAAAGTATGGCCCGTTCGACATAATTTTCGAAGCGACCGGTTATTCGCCGGTGGTTTTCGAGAGCATGCAGGCCCTGGGCAAGAACGGTGTGCTGGTCCTTTCCAGCGTGACGGGAGGCGATCGCAAGATCGAAGTCCCGGCCGACAAGATCAATCTTGATTTCGTGCTGGGCAACAAGGTGATGGTCGGTACGGTCAACGCCAACCGCGAGTACTTCGAGATGGGCGTCAAAGATCTGGCCCAGGCCGAACTGGAATATCCGGGGTGGCTGTCGCGTTTGCTGACCCATCCGGTCAAGGGCCTGGAAAATTACGAAGAATTGTTTGCCAAGCTAACCAATCCGAACGGAGCGATCAAGGTGTTTTGCGAGGTGGCCGCGTTTTAGGTGGGAAATAGTTGTCATGATCAAGTACACGCAACACGACTTTTCAGATCTGGCGGCTTCCGCGTCGCACGAATGGTTGGAAACGAACGGCCTCGGTGGCTTTTCGTCTTCGACCATTACCGGCATGAACACGCGGCGGTATCACGGATTGCTGATCGCGGCGACCAAGCCGCCGGTGGGGCGCGTGGTGATGCTGTCCAAGTTGGAAGAAGTGTTGGTGATCGACGGCCGCCGGTACGAACTTTCTACTAATCAATACCCGGGGGTGGTTTATCCGCAAGGCTACCAATATCAAACCGGTTTTCGGATGGATCCGTTTCCCGTATTCACTTACGAAGTCGAGGGGTATTGCCTGGATAAGACCGTGTTCCTGGTGCACGGCGAAAACACGGTGGTCGTCGAGTACGACCTGCGCCCCGCTTCCGGTTCCGACAAAATTGGATCAGCCACCTTGGAACTCCGGCCGCTGGTTGCGTTCCGCGATTACCACGGCACGACGCACGAGAACAGCGCGATCAACCCGACGGTCCGAACGGACC
>JBDSEC010000024.1:0-6543 GCA_039920205.1 Pyrinomonadaceae bacterium | reverse complement strand
AATTTCCGGTGTTATCTACTTCTTCGGCGCGATCGTACTCGGCTTAGTGTTTCTTTATTGTTCGATCCGCGCCGCGCTGGACCACTCGACCAAATCCGCGCGCAGGCTGTTGCTGGCGTCCGTGATTTATCTTCCGCTGCTATTCATCTTGATGGTATCGAATCAACGTTAGACTTTCGCCCATTTGCAATAGAACTGGATACAAATGAACGTGCCCGTGATCACGACCGACTCGCGTAAGAGGGAGACCGGTCGCCTCGCGGGCGGGTCGCCGAGTGGCGGTCAGGGTCCCTTTGACGATGGCCGTAGCGGGGGCGGTTCGTCAGCGCGCCAGGGCCTGGCAAATATGCTGCGCATCGGCATGTACGCGGTTATGCTCGCCGTTACCATGACCTTCACGGCGTTGAGCAGCGCCTATGTTTACTTGGTGGCGAAACCTCACTTCTGGAAACCCATATCGATGCCGCCGTTGGTGTGGGTCAGCACGGTCCTGATCCTCCTCAGCAGTGCCTCGCTGGTTCACGTGATCCGGTCAATACAACGAGCAGAATTGAAATCCGCGCGAACTTGGCTGAATTTTGCCTGGTTCTTTGGTCTCGGGTTTCTCGCGAGTCAGGCGGGTGCTTGGTTCGAACTATCGCGACAGGGTTTGCTAGAGGCTGGAAACCAACAACGCTCGTTCTTTCTCATACTTTCCGCCGCCCATGCGGCGCACCTACTCGCTGGGTTGGCGGCGTTGCTCTACCTTCGATCGCGGGTCCGGCACGACGCTATCTCGGCGCGCATCTCTTTACTCGCTACCGCCCGGCCGATCTCTCTGTTTTGGCACTTCTTGGCAGGAATCTGGTTATTTCTTTTAGCGCTATTGTTGCTGTGGAAGTAACTCAACAACTTCAGTTTGCACCACGGGTTCCGGCGTTGGTTCGTCAAAGGATGGTGGGTCCGGCGGCGTTGCGGGCGCGAGAATTAGTTTCCTAAAGCGCTTTTCCTGTCTTCGCGTGATCTCGATCATTGACCACATCACCAAGACCGCGGCCGTGGCTCGGACTAGTTGCGACAGTACCAAGAAGCTCGGAAACCACAGACTCTCTTTCGATTGTCCCAAGCCACTTAGGGCATTGGAAATGACGGTCAGAAAGACCGAGAGGATAAAGGCCGCCCACCAAACTCCGAGCAGGTCAGGAGTGCCGGAGAGCCGGCGCGTTTCCCGGTTATTGTTTATGATTTCGGGGTCGCTGGCTTGCCAGACCTCGCGCATGATCTGAAACGGATATACGAAATTCACGAAAGGTACAAACCACCACGCTACGGCCGAGACCGGGCTAAACTCTAAATTTCGCGCACGTAGAGGCGCAAGATTGTTGAACGCTCGATAACTCCAGATCAAGTAAATTACAACCGCGATCACGCGGGTAACGGGTTCAAAACGAAATGCCAAACTGAAACCGTAAAATAGTATAGCTAGAGGGCCGGATCGATCAGGTGAAAAGGCGTCTTCGTTGTAAATGACATAGGCCAGTCCGAGGGCCGCCAACATCAAGCTCATCACGATGACCAGGGTAAAACACGTCAGCGAGGAGTACGTTATTGCCGTGAGCGGACGGTACGTGCGGTTCTTGAAGGAATTCGCCATAAGGTGCCAAGTGAATCAGCAAGCGAAAATTTGCAATATTGAACAAAATTAAGGGTTAACCGCAGCGCGGTTGGTGCGCCTCCAAATCATGCTCCACGAACTCGAACGGTCTCAGTTTGAAAAATAAACGCCAAAGTCTTGTAGATCAGCTTACAACACAAAAAAGCAGATGCGGTTTGGCCCTCAACATATGAGTATTCGGTCAGATCCATCCCGATAATGCGCTTTTTCTTCGCGAGGGTTCGGATCAAACCAACTGTTTCATACCAGCCCAACCCACCGGGTTCGGGCGTACCCGTCTGGGCCACCAACGATGGATCCAACCCATCGATGTCGATGGTCAAATACACACTCTCCGTCAGTCCATCAACGGCATCGTCCCACCAATCGGATCGGCCGACAATGTCTTTAGCCCAAAATATTCTGGTCGGCAATCCGTCAAGTGAACGCGCTTCGTCGGCCGAGATGGATCGAATGCCGCATTGCACCGCGGGAATGCGCAGATCCTTCACCACCCGTGCCATGATCGAGGCATGGGAATGCGGCGTTCCGTCGTATGTGTCACGCAGATCGGCATGAGCATCGATCTGCAATACTGATAGATCGGGATACGCTTCATGATGTGCGCGGATCACCGGTCCGCTGACCGAATGTTCGCCACCGATCATGCAAACGAACTTGCGCGCCTGGATCAGTTCTTTGGCCCGATCGTACAACGAATCCATCATGCGTTCCGGCGGCGCAATTTCCGGGGACTCGTCGACGGTATGGATGCCGATCTTATAAACCTCGGCGTCGGTCTCTTCGTCATACAACTCCATGTTACGCGATGCGTCGATGATCGCCGCGGCACCTTGGCCCGTGCCGGTGCCGTACGAAACGGTGCCTTCATAACTGACCGGCCAAACGACGACCCGAGAAGATTCAAAGTCGCAATATTCGGGTTCCGAGATGCCGCCGAAATTCATCGGCAAAGTTTCAGATTCAGACATAAACACCGTTAAAATGGAGGGGATAAAGCCGTTGGAAACACCGTTCGAACCGGCTCGGCCGTTGTCCCGTGCGGTGAGGCTCGCCTCACCGGGAAGCTTTTCTTTGTGCGGCTATGCCGCGACTTTAATTGGTTGCAAATCGAAGAACATTCGCGGCGTAGCCGCAAAAACTTTGGGGACCTGCGGTGAGGCAAGCCTCACCGCACTGGCAAACGGCCTAGCCGTTACGGGTATGGCTCAATATGCGGGTCTAGCCTCTACCCCAACATGATTCAAACCCGGTTGAGCATCCAAATAGCCCATGGTTTCGAGAGCGGATGCGGAATCCGCATTCCCCCTAAGGCACTTCGACCGTAAACTCGCGACCCATAAAGGTGAAGGTCGGGCGCTTGCGGCCCTTCATGTATTTAGCGGCGGTCTGTGACAACGCGGTCACCAAGATCGGCAACGCGATCGTGGCATCGCAATTCACCAGCGCGGTGGTCGCGCCGCGGGCCAATTTGCCGTAGATCAACGCTTCGTCATTGCCGGTCGCACTGGTGCGGCCACCGGTGTAGGGATGCTCGGTACCGATCGTGATCGCGTATTTGTGCCCACGCGGTTGCGTCTTCAGAATACTGGCCGTCGAGATCTCGGTTTGTTGGACAAAGTTCTTGCTTGTCCCGGTTCCCAGATTGATCACGCCGGAGACGCGCGCTTTGACCGAAACCTGCATCATATCCAGAACATCCTGGACGATATCGAAAGCAAATGTATTCTTCTTTTCGAACCGGGCGCCGGCAATGCCGATCGCCAACGCACTGTCCGCAATGCCGGGGCAGAAGATGGGGATCCGCGCTTTATATGCCGAAGTCAGCACGCCGTCTTCAGTGGCGATCTCGGCCAGCTCGCGGCCTAACAGATGCAGGAACTCGCGAGTAGAATAAGGACGAGTCTGGTCCAATTGATTAGCGAATCCACCGACCCACTCGTCGGCTTCACGATATTCTTCGTCATTGGCTAACACATCCCACACGCGGCTGATCTGCGACGCTTCTAATTCGGCATCGGTCATGTTCGGGTGGCTTTGAAAATGATAGCGGCCCAGGGTCTCGTGCAGATCGTGAAAGATCATCGAGCCCGAGAGGACCAACACGTCCACGAATCGGTTCTTGATGATGTAGGCCAACAAGCGACGCATGCCGGCCGGGATAAGGGCTCCGGAAGCAGCCACGATGATCGTCGTGTTGTCGCCCAACATGTCCAGCCAGATGCGGTGCGATTCAGCCAACTGGCGAGCGCCGAAGCCGGCGCCTTCCATTTTCTCTAACAATCCGGCCACTGAGCGGTCGCGGTCAACTTGGGTCGGACGCGTCGGGGCCGTTAAATATTTGGTGGCGCGGGGTTTTCTTTGAGTAACCATATTCGTTTGGTTTGATCCTTTTAACTACGTAAAATTATAGAGCCGGGGGTCGTTCACGACGCCAGCGGCTACCGTCGGGGGTGATCTTTGTCACCGTTAATTGCGAGATAGGTATAGGCGTTGTAACGCGTCTCGTAATAATCGACCATGTCAGCGCCTTCGGCTTCGGTCAGGTCGGTGCGTTTAACGCGTTGCGCCACTTGGCGCCGGAAACTATCGTGCAGCTGGCCGCGTTCGTAGCGTGCGGTTTTAAGCGCATCGCCGATCGTGGTACCTTGCACAACTTTCTTTATCAAATATCCGTCACCGTCAATATGAATGTGCGCTTCGTTCGGAACGCCGAATAAATTGTGGTTGTTGCCCATCACTTCCTGATAGGCCCCCACCAACATGAATGCGATGTAATACGGTTCGCCCGGTAACAAGGCGTGCAATTCAAGCACCTGCTTGACATCGTGCAGGTCAACGAATTTGTCAACGACGCCGTCGGAATCGCAGGTGATATCGCAAAGCGTCGCGTACTCGGTCGGCACCTTGTTAAGCCGATGGATCGGAACGATCGGGAACAATTGGTCCAGCGCCCAATTATCCGGCGCCGAGCGGAACACCGAGAAATTCGTTAAGTACTTTACGCATAACAAACTGCGCAATTCTTCGAATTCTTCGGCTACATACTTTGCTTGACGCGCATATTTGTCAGCGGTTTCGCAAACATCCCAAAAGAAGACTTCGCCTTTGGCCCGATCTTCCAAGGAAATGATCCCGAGATTGAACAGGGTAAAGAGTTCTTCGCGATGCTCAAGCGCGTCATGGTAATACTCGCGGTAATTCTTGACCGAGATGGTTTCACGCAGGTCGCCCAATTCGACTACGACTTGGGGATCACCATCCTCGACCACGAAAGGAGTAGATTCTTCGACCACCGTCGAGATCTCTTCCTGCACGTTGGTAACTAAGATCGCGTGATAGGCCGAAAGAAACCGGCCGGATTCCTGGATCAAGGTCGGGTGCGGGACGTCTTCGTCGTCGCACACTAATTTGATCGTATAGATCACGTCGTTAGCGAATTCTTGGGCGTTATAGTTCGCCGAGGAATCGAACGCCGTTTTTGATCCATCGTAGTCGACTGCCATGCCGCCGCCGACATCCAAATAGTCGATGGGGATCTTCATCTTGCGGATCTTGGCATAGACCCGGGCCGCCTCTTTCATGGCGTTCTTGATCCGTTTAATGTCAGTGAGTTGCGAGCCAATGTGAAAGTGCAACAGCCGCAACATGTCGATGCGGTCCGCCTCGGTCAAGCGCCGAATGGCCTCTAATATTTCGGTCGTCGTGAGTCCAAATTTGGCCGCCTCGCCCCCGCTCTTTTCCCAACGGCCGGACCCTTTGGAATAAAGCTTTACGCGCAGTCCGATCATCGGAAGGGTAGCTTCGTTTTCTTCGGCCAAGCGCAAGATGTGGTCCAGTTCGCTCATCTTCTCGACGACGATGACGACACGCTTGCCCGCCTGGGCGCCGATATAGGCCAATTTGATAAACTCTTCGTCTTTGAATCCATTCAGGACCAAAAGGCTTTCCGCGGATTGGTCCATGGCTAGAGCAGCGTAAAGTTCCGCTTTGGAGCCGGCTTCGAGACCGAAATCATAGCGCGAGCCCTCGCGCAGATACTCTTCGACCACCATTCGCTGCTGATTTACCTTCATCGGGTAAACACACAGGTGCGACCCTTCGTAATCGAATTCACGAATGGAATTGCGGAAAGCACGCTGTAGTTTGCGTACCTGTCCGACGATGAGTTGCGGAAATCTGAGCAAAACTGGTGTGGAGATGCCGCGGCGGCGTAGATCCTCGATGATCTCTTTCAGATCCGCGGACCGGTTGTCGTTTTCCGACGGGTGAACAACCAAATTGCCCTTGCGATTGACGCCAAAGTAACCCGCGCCCCAGTTCTCAATTCCGTACGTTTCTAGTGTCTGCTCAATAGCTGTCGTCAATTCCTCGGTCTCCTACCCTGGCATCGGCATTTAGTAAACTGTTCGGATCTATCCATCGTCGGAGGCGAAATTTCCGCCCAAAATCGGCCGTGGGACGCGGTTGAATGGCTCACTATGCGTGTAATTTACCAGAAATTGGCCCTTTTGGGGGAAAAATATTTTTTTGTGTCAAACTCATGCAGTTATCTTAAACGAGCCAAACCGACTTGTTAGTGTCATTCTGACTCGCCAACGTTCCCCGTGGAACGTTACGAATCGAAAACCTCAAAATCACGTGATATGGTCCAAATGCTATGAAAGACTCAGTAAACCCACTGATTCAGGAAACCTGAACGTACCGAATTAGGGACGAAGCGCTTTTTGAAACGACTAGTAATCATTGATCATGGGCGACCAGCCCGCTAGTAGGTGGCCGAACCACGTTGATTGGGCGAACAAACAAAAGTGATCAGCCGGAGCACGGGCGACTCGCCCGCTGTCACGGAGCCACGCCGATGCGGCAAAATTTGAAACGTGCGTTGG
>JBDSEC010000023.1:0-4559 GCA_039920205.1 Pyrinomonadaceae bacterium | reverse complement strand
AACTGCTCGTCATACTTCCGCCGCACCGCTTTGCCGGTTTCGTTCTTCATTGTTGCTCCATTATCGAAGCAACTTCCGTGTTCCTCAAATCAGGACCATCTCAGTAGGCCGCTTGCGGCCGTGGGGTCGTAGTTCTGCAAAATCTTAGATCGGATCAAAGAACAATTTCCGAACGAACCACCCCGGCGCTTCGCGCCAACCCCTCCTTAGCCAAGGAGGGGAGTCTTGTTTGCGCCTCGCGCAAGGTCCTCCGCCTAAAGGCGGCACTCAAAGCGCTTGGCCGTTAACCTAACAAGAGCCCCATGGCCCAAGGAAACTCGCACTTTTAATTGCACCCTTCAACTAGTCTCCGGCGAAATCAGAGGCGGATCTTGCCGGCCGCAAAAAAAAGGGACCGGGCGGTTTCAACACCCGGCCCCCATGATCGACTCGACAATTGCTATTGCGCAGGCTTCGCACCAGCTTTGGCAAAATCTCCCGCTTTGATAATGGTTATCTTGGCCGGGTCAATATGCTTGCGCATGGCCGAACTGATCTGCTCGGGCGTCAGCGCCGCCACTTTTTGTTCGAAGTCAGCGTCAAACGCTAGCGTCCGATTCAGATACAAATAGTTGCCCAGACGTCCGGCGAGACCAATGTCTTGCGACCGTTGAACGCTCCGCGATTGTAGATATCCTGACTTTGCCGCAGCTATTTCTTCCGGCGTAAATCCGTCCTTAAGTGCCCGCGCGATCTCTTCATTGAACGCCGCCTCTAAACGAGCCACGTTCTGTGGCGCATAGATCGCATTAGCCGTGAAAGTGCTCGCCTGATCCCATGAATTGACGTTTAGCCCGGCACCCACACCGTAACTGATGCCTTCTTTCTGCCTGATGCGCACCGCCAAACGCGAGTTCAAGAATCCTCCGCCGAGCATGTACGCGCCCAGCGCCAGAGCCGGATAGTCCGGATCGTCATCGCGCAACTTAAGATTCATTCCGGCCAAAAAGAACGCGTTGGCTTTGTCCGGTGTTTCGAACGATTTGTTCAGTACGGGCACGTCGTTAAATACCGTTGCCACCCGGGTAAATGGCGTTTTGTTCTTCCAGTTGGCGAAGAGCTGCCCGACCAACTGCGCCACGGCCTGGTCGTCAAAATCACCAACCACGGCGAGTTGACCATTTGAAGCTCCGTAAAAATCGGCATAGAACTTCTTCACGTCATCCAAGGTGGTCGCCTTAATGTTTTCGATATTCTCGTCAACCTCAGGTACATAACGCACGTCACCCTTCGGATAGGGGTTTAAATGACGAAAGTAGTTGTTGACCGCCACCGTGGTCGGATCGCTCTTCTGCTGTTCGATCGCCGCCAATTGTTCCGTCTTTAACTGTTCGAACTCGGTAGCGGGAAACGCGGGTTCGCGCAATATTTCCGCCACCAAACGCATTACCGCGGGCAGATTCCCGCGCGTGGTCTCGATGGTCGCCGAAGCGGCCGAGGATCCGCCACCAACGGAGACGCGCGCTTTCAACTTATCGAATTCGTCTTGCAACTGCTGCCGGGTGTGTTTCGCCGTTCCGCGCATCAACATGCTGCCGGTCAAGCTGCCCGCCGTGGAACGGTTCATCAACGCCTTCTCATTACCCATGCGCAAGGTAAGCGAGGCAAACACGGTTTCGCCACGGGTCTTTTTGGGCAAGAGCGCCAGCGCCACCCCGGTCTTGGCGGCCGTGCGTTTAGTCCGCGCTTCGATATTGGCCGGAGACGGGTCAAACGCTTCGCCTTCAGCGATCTTCGCGTCTCCCTTATAGTCTTTCACCATGCCCGCGATCTCGGTATCGCTGACGGCGGGGATCTCGGCCCGATCCGGCTTGGCGGTGGGCTCAAAGATGCCTAAGGTGCGGTTCGAAGATTTCAAATACTTCTGGGCCACCCGTTGGACATCCGCCGGCGTCACTTTGCGCAATCGGTCGCGATGCAAGAAAAACAATCGCCAATCACCCATGGCGATCCATTCGCTCATGGTCAGGCCGACCCGGTTAGACGAGTTCAAGATCAGGTCGATCTGTTTGAGCAGTGACGTACGTGCACGGTCAACTTCCTCTGCCGTTGGGGCCTGAGCACCAGCGCCCTCGATGGTCGAAAGAAAGGCCTCGCGCGCCGGTTCGATCGGATCCTGAGTGCGAACCTCGGCTCCCAAATAGAGTAAGCCCGGCTCTTTCTGCTGAAAATTGAAGCCCAGAACCGAGCTAGCCTTCTTGGTTTCCACCAACGCCTTGTGCAGACGGCCCGATGGCGTGTCGGAAAGTATCTCGGTCAGCACGTCGATCGCGGCGAAGTCCGGATGCGAACCCGGCGGAATGTGATAACCGGCTCCCAAAACTTGTTCGTCACCGGTACGCCGCAGGGTGACCAGCCGTTCCCCGTCCTGCGTTGGTTCCGAGGTGTAGATCGCCGGCAAAACCCGCTCCGGTTTCGGCACGGCTCCGTAATACTTTTGCACCAGGCTCAGCGTCTTGCCTTCGTCGATCTTGCCCGACACGGTCAGCACCGCGTTATCCGGCTGGTAGTACTTGCGGTAAAACGCTTGCAGCCGATCGATCGGGACATTTTCGATGTCCGAACGCGCCCCGATCGTGTCCTTGCCATAGTTGTGCCACTCAAAGGCCGACGCCAGAATGCGCTGCAACAAGATGCGGAACGGACTGTTTTCTCCCGATTCCATTTCGTTGCGGACTACGGTCATTTCGCTGTCCAACGCCGTCTTGGCGATGAAAGAGTTGACCATCCGGTCCGCTTCCAGATCCAGCGACCAATTCAGGTTCTCGTCAGTGGCGTTGAAGGTTTCAAAATAGTTGGTTCGGTCAAATGAGGTCGAACCGTTGGGTTGGGCTCCGTGTTGGGTCAATTCTTGAGGAATATTAGTATGCCGCGGCGTACCCTTAAAAACCAGATGCTCCAGTAAATGCGCCATGCCCGTCTCGCCATAGCTTTCGTGGCGCGAACCGACCAAATAGGTCATGTTAACGGTAATAGTTTGTTTGGTTTGATCCGGAAACAAGAGTACGCGCAAACCGTTGGCCAGGCGGTACTCGGTGATCCCTTCAACCGAGGTAACACGAACCACGCCGGACGGTAGTCCGCCCTCTTGTGGCGGGTAAAAAGTGCGGCCAAACGCGGCCGTGTTGCTAAGTAAAATGACGGCAGCAAGGAGCCACCCGACCAGCTTTTTGCAGAGGTAATGCGCATAAACTCTTCTCCAGTGTTAAGAAACCATATTGAAACTTAGGTCCAACGTGCCGATTATTTATCGCATGAGGTAAAAGACCGGCCAATTCTCTCAAACTCGAATTAGGGGCAGTTACTTCAAAACCACTTCCGCGGTGGGCCGCACCGCGATCTCGTGTTTCGCATTTCCGAAACCATTCAAAGTCCGATTGGTGTGCGCGATGATCTGGGCGGCCGAGATCACGCCATTCTCCATCGTCATATGGGCGTCGGACACCAGGGTTACATCATAGCCGCGCGCCACGGCGCTCCGGCAACTGGTATCAATGCAATATTGCGACCGGCAGCCGCAAATAACCAACCGCGTGATCTCGCGCTTGGTCAATTCATCCGTCAAAGTCGTTTCGTAAAACGAATCGCAGGCCAGCTTATTCACGACCGGTTCGCCGGGTTGCGGCGCGATGGCCGGATGGATCTGCCACTCGGGCGATCCCACGGGTGATCCCATGTCGTTATCCTGAACATAGATCACCGGCACACCAGTCGCACGGGCCTGCTTCAGCAGGGTGTTGATATTCGCTAGCACGGCTTCGCCTTCCGGGCCTAGAGTAGGCCAATCAACTACGCCCACCTGAACATCGATCACAACCAAGGCAGTTTTTTCAGTCATATCAGAGATTCAATTGGTGAAAACGGGCAAAAAACAGATCATTTTCAATTGGTGCAATTAAATGTGCGAGTTACCCTTCGCGCCGCACATTGTATATTGCGCTGAAGGCGCATAAAGAAAATAGCCAGATGCAAGGCTCTGCGCAGCTTCTGGTTAGCGAGAATACACGCTCGCGCGCTGAAGGGGCGCGACCTCGGTCTGGCGCGCCTTCAGCGCGCTCGAAACCCCGACCCCCGACCCCTAATCCCCGACCCCGCCGCTTCGGCCCCCCATCTGGCTATTTTCTATTGGCGTCTTCGACGCAAGGAAACAAACGCACGGCACCATCTCGCCGCTAGCTTTCCCCTCCTATGAGTCCAGGTCTCGCTCTCAATTGCACGTCACGCCACTATGTCACTTCAATTTGTGTCACATCCAGGCCCGGCCGCCGGGTTCGGTCGATTATTGTTTTGTCCGTGCAGGTTAGCAGTTAATTATGAGAGCAAACAAGGCCAGCGCGACCGCTCTTTATCGCCGAAGGCTTGATGATGTATTTCAGCCAAGCTGAGGTCGCCAATATTTTCGCGCGAGCAGTTCTTCTCCCCAAATGCCGGGGTTCTTGGAATTGGAACAACAGTACGATTCGGAGGAAGTGTTTCAAAGTGATTGGTATCGTCATCAACGGGCGATGATTAACTACTCG
>JBDSEC010000022.1:0-3820 GCA_039920205.1 Pyrinomonadaceae bacterium | reverse complement strand
GCGCAGACTGCCCAAATTCTTGTAAGCGGAAAGAAAGACATCCTGGGCCAGGTCATCCACCTCCGCCCGCGGCACGCGGGCCAGCAAAATACCGTGGACCATCGCGGCGTAGCGCGAATACAATTCGCCAAAAGCATCCTGATCGCCGTTACGAACGCGCACGACCAGGCGCGCCTCGGGTGAAATTTCCGTCACCGAAGCTACGGCTATCTTGGCTGCTGCCTGGCCGGGAAATAGGATCCCATTCCCGGCCAGGTCGATCTCGGACATCCGCGAACCTCAAATAATCAGCAAAAACGTACGTTCTAACTCGCCTGCATAACCTAAGATGCGTCTAACGGTCACAATGTTAACTGGTTAGGACGATCTCAAACGCTGATTTATGCCTAAATTACGCTCCGATTTGGATCGTCCCATTCACCCGGTTCTTGATAGGCTTCCGGTGAGGCGTTCAGCATCTCCTGGGAGGGCCGCAAAAATCCGACCCGCCAGATGACCAGACAGGAAACCAGGACGGCTATCGTGCAGGCGAGTCCACCCTCGAGACCGTACGCCCCGCCATGCAGCCAAACCGGGCCGCCGTAAGTTACATGCATCACCGGCTCGGGAGTTACGTTGGTCGTTCCGCTTACGGGTATTCCGTAAAGCGCTCCCATGGTCCAGTTCCAACTCCAATGCAGTCCCAGCGGAAACCAAAGGCTACGGGTCTTCATGTATGCGAGACCCAGCCAAACGCCGGCCAATACGGTGTTGCTCGTTGACCAAATATTAGCGCTTGGGTTGCCGAGATGAACAATTCCAAACGGTACCGACGTTAGTACGATTCCGAGCCATGCAAGTTTTGCGCGCGACATGGTTTGCAGGCCATAACCACGAAACAACCCTTCTTCACCGGCGGCGGCCAGGACGAACAAGCCCAAGGAAATAAGCGTCGACTTCACCGCACCAGACATACTAGGGCTCAACGCGATTTTGAATCCGCCAATCGCGCCCGCCAAAACCGCCGCAATTGTGACGGTCAAAATGCCCAAAATTGATCCGATCAATAGATCTTTCCACCATCCGACGTGAAGTGCCCAACCCAATGAAGCTGCACGTAGCTTTTCCAAAAGCGCGACGCAGCCCCACCCAATGAGAAACGAACCCAAAGTCAAAACGATCCCTTGAATTAGGATCCCGTAGCGGCCCTTTAAGAGCTGCTCAGCGCCAGTCGGTCCGCTCGCCAGCGTAACGGCGACACCGATGACCGCGAATAATATAACGATGGCCGCGAACGCCGCCAAAAAATAGATCACAAATCGCCATCCGCTGCGCAAATGGCCGTCATCACCAACAAAAGCATTCATAAGAGGAATCCTCGGACCATGGTTTAATAGCGAGTTCATAGTAAACGTAATTGGTAACTACATGTTAGCCGTAAGTGATGAGCCGCTAGCTGTTAGCAGTTGGCGGTAGGCCGTTAGCGGTCAACCAGCAAGCCGAACAACGGTCGCGAGACAGTGAAAGGCGCAGGATACTTGGTTGGGTGACTTGCTTTTCCCGGTCCGCTCGTTTATCAACAAAGGCGAATGGAAACCGATGAAATAGTGAATCGCTTTACCGCGGTGTTGCGGCAAGAGGCCGATGCGATCAACCAAGCCACCGCGCGGATCAATGGCAAAGACATAGGTCGGGCGGTCGAATTGCTGGCGAATTGCCGCGGAAAGATCGTCGTGCTCGGCCTTGGAAAATCCGGGATCATTGCTCAAAAGATCGCCGCCACGATGACCAGCACCGGCACGGCCGCGGTCTATCTACATCCTTCGGACGCCTTGCACGGCGGATTGGGGATCATCAGCGAAGGCGATGTCATCATTGCGCTAAGCAACAGCGGCGAGACGGAAGAGGTCGTTGCTCTGTTGCCCGTGTTGGCCCAGCGCCGGGTTCCCATCATTGCGATCCTGGGCAAATTGAATTCGACCTTGGCCCGGCGTGCCGATGTGGTGCTGGACGGTTCGGTACCGGAAGAGGCTTGCCCGTTCAACTTAGCGCCGACGACCAGCACCACGGTTGCTTTGGCGATCGGAGACGCGCTGGCGCTGACTTTGATGGAAGTAAAAGGCTGGAGCGAGGCCGACTTTGCGCAGAATCATCCGGCCGGTCAATTGGGTAAGCGCCTGACTTTGCGGGTTTCGGATCTAATGCACAGCGGCGCGAAGAATCCGACCGTACCCGCGAATGCAAAATGGCTGGAGATCATTTCCTCGATCACCAAGGGCGGTTTAGGCGCCACCAACGTGGTGCATCCGGACGGCAGTTTGGCGGGGATCATTACCGATGGTGATCTGCGGCGCGCGGTTACGACCCGGCAAGGCGACGACCTGGCCACGCTTAGTTGCACGGCGATGATGACGGCGCGACCGGTGGTGGTTAATCCGGATTCATTGGCCTATGACGCGTTGCGTTTGATGGAAGACCGACCGGCACAGATATCTGTGTTGCCGGTGGTTGATGGCGACGGGAAGTGCGTGGGGCTGATCCGCGTGCATGACATTGTACGCAGCGGATTGTAATGGCCGGCCTACTCGGCCGCGGTCTGGTTCGTGAACTGCAGACTCACACTCACCAGATCATACGAATAACGCGAGAAGAGATTCGCAAAGTCCAGTCCTTTGACCGCGCGCAAGCGATAGGTCACCACACCGGAACCAACAAAGCTTTTACTAAAGACCGTGTGGACCGGGCTGCAGAAAGAACTCGGCATCGGTTCGGTACAACCCAAAAGATCACCACTTAAATTGAATGGCGCCGTCACCGTGATCACGCCGCTAATGGCGGACATGCGCGGGATCACGATGGATGGTGAATCAAAATGAAATCCACCCAGATAATAAACTTGTGAAATTGTTTGACCGTTGATAACCACGGTGCCGACACTGAAGCCGTCTTCGGTGATATGCGTCGAAGGTAGGCGCACCGAACTACCACGTAAACAGACGTCACCAAAATGGTTGCAGTCGGGCGTTACGCCAAAGTTATATATGGTCCCGCCGATCTGAATGTTGTCGACCAGCAGATTCACTTCGCCACCCATCCCCGAGCCTAAATGGCGGTCGAGCGCGATCGATCCTTCTGAAACGGGAACCGAATAATTTGCCAATACGGGGACGGTGAAGACACCGATCAAGAGAGCGAGAAACAAAAACTGGATTGAGCGAACGATAACCATGGAAACTTCCTATCGAAATTCGACGGCCTGCAAAATAAACACCGGCTTAGGCTTACCGGGCAAACGGAAGCCTGAATCCATGGGGCATGTTTGCAGGCATTCTGTGTTAGGAGGGTTCCTATGTCAATCAAGAAAAGGCCGAATCCGCAAGTAATTCCATTAAACATTGTTGGCACTTTTGGGCGGAAAATTGAAAAAAGTGTGGAATTGGGTCGATTGCTCAAGGCAAGTTCAGTCCAGTTGAGGCGAGCGTCTTAGCGGTGGTGAATTCCGCAAACGAGTACGGTAACCAGCCGCCGGCAAACTGAAGTTCGCCGTACATTTGAATGGCCCATTTCAACCGATAAGTCCGATGGACGAGATGGGCCGGTAAAATGTACGACATGCTTTTGCCTGTCGACGTCAGGAGACGTGAACCTTAATCGAGACCACGTTCCACTCGAATTCGCGACCGGTTTCGAAGCTCCTCAGGAGCGAAATATTTATAGCAAGAGACAATGCCAAAAAGAGATCAAAGCTCCGCCAGGAGTTTCCCCGCCCGCCCAAAAAAATGGCGGGCATATATCAGGGTGAAACTTTAGGGCAGCGAGGGTGTGGAAGGGCATGTAAAAT
>JBDSEC010000021.1:0-6849 GCA_039920205.1 Pyrinomonadaceae bacterium | reverse complement strand
CCTGTAAGCCGTACCTCGATCGGTTGGCGGCATCAATGGCGTCTTCAAATTCGACAAATGTCGTAACGGTTGCGACCGGCGCAAAGACTTCCTCGGATGACACGCGCATCTCGTCATGAACATTGGTCAAGATGGTCGGCTCGTAAAATGCCCCGGTCCGCTTACCGACGCAGAGCAGTTTCGCACCGGCATTAACGGCTTCGTTCACCCACTCCTCAGTTCGGCGTGCGGCCGCTTCATCGATCATCACCGAAAGCTGAACGGCTTCATCCAACGGGTCACCGCCCCGCATCGCTTTGGTTTGTTCTACAAAATTCCGCGTCCAAGCTTCAGAAATGTCCTGATGGATAAAGAATCGCTGCGGCGAGATACAGACCTGCCCGGCATAGCCAAACGCTGCCGGCACCGAGCGCTGGATCGAATAATCAACGTCCGCAGTCTCGTCCACGATCACGGGCGCGTTGCCGCCCAATTCCAAGGTCACGGCCTGGCGCGCCGCGCGCGCTCGCAGATCCCAGCCGACTGCCGCGCTACCGGTAAACGAGACCAAACCAACGCGGTCGTCGTGTAAGACGACGTCGATCTCCGGAATATCCATCGGAACGACCTGCAACGCGCCGGCCGGAAGGCCACAGGTAAGAAACACCTCGCCCAGTAACAGAGCGGTCAAGGGAGTACGTGGGCTTGGCTTTAAAATGATCGCGTTGCCCGACGCCAAAGCGGGCGCGACCTTGTGCGCGACCAGATTCAACGGAAAGTTAAACGGTGAAATGCCAAATACGATCCCGCGGGGAATTCGCCTCGTCCATCCGGTTCGGCCGCGGCCGGTGGCTTGTCCGTCCACGGGGACGACCTCGCCGGTGAATCGCCGCGCTTCTTCGGCGGCAAAGGTAAACGTCGCGCCGGCGCGGTCGGTTTCGCCGCGCGCAAACGAGATCGGCTTGGCCGCTTCAAGGGCAATAGTGCGAGCAAATTCTTCCCGGCGCCGGGTGATCTCGGCGGCCATTTTATGAAGGGCGACGGCGATCTCGTCACGGGCAAGCGTGCGCATTTGCACGGCCGCTTTTGCCGCGACGGCGATGGACTCTTCGACCAATTCACGCGGGGCCTGGGAAAATCGTGCCAGCAGATCACCGGAAAACGGCGCGCGCACTTCGCCCGTGGTCGCGGTCGTTCGCCACTCGCCGCCGATCAGCAGCGGCCGGATCGAATTATCAGCCATGAGCGGAATTCTACGGCACGCGCCTAAAAGATGGAACTGGCCGCGTTCTTCGAGTGCCACCAAAAGTGAGAGTTGGCCGAGGGAGTGACCGCGTGCGTAGCCCCGCCTTCAGGCGGAACCGTTACATCCGCGTTCCGTTCGACGTAACCCGCTTCACAACAAACAAGCTGGCCGCAGGCCACAAAGCTCCCCTCCTTGGTCAAGGAGGTGAAAGGGACGCTTGCGTCCCGGAGGTGGTTGATCTGTAAAATGTCCCACAGTCCGATTTGAGATTTTGCAGAACAACCACCCCACGGCCGCAAGCGGCCTACCCCTCCTTGCCCAAAGAGGGGAGCTTTGGCTTGCGCTCCGCGCCAGTCGCGCTACAAACAAACGCCGGCCTTCTGCTATAATTTTGCCACTGAATGAATGGTCATTCATTTTCTTAAGCGACCTTGAAAGGATGTATTTCGGGTGGAACGAGACACATTAGAAATGGACGTGGTGTTGGTGGGCGCAGGGCCGGCCAATTTGGCCTGTGCCTATCATCTGTCCAAATTGGTCAAACAGCGCAACGCCGATGTTACGTCCGGCATGATCGCCGGACCGGCCCTGGGCGAGGTCGAGATCGGCATCATCGAAAAGGGCGCCGAGGTGGGGTCGCACATCCTGTCGGGCGCCGTGATGGACCCGAAAGCGTTGGCTGAATTGATCCCGGACTTCATCGAACAGGGCGCGCCCGTCGAATCGAAAGTGACCGAGGACCAGTTTCTCTACCTAACGAAAAAACATTCCCTCAAGGCGCCGTTTCCACCACCGCCGCTAAAGAATCACGGATATTACATTGTCTCGTTGAATCGTCTGGTCGCGTGGCTGGGCGAAAAGTGTGAGGCAGAGGGTATCAACATTTTCCCGGAATTCCCGGGCGCCGATGTATTGTTCGACGATGCGGATCGGGTTATCGGTGTGCGCACGGGCGACAAAGGGATCGATAAGGAAGGGAAGCGCAAAGCCAATTTCGAGCCAGGCGTTGACCTCCACGGCAAGGTCACCGTACTAGGCGAAGGGCCGCGGGGTTCGTTGGTAAAGCAGTTGATGAAGCGTCTGGGTCTGGATGAAGGGCGCACACCGCAGGTTTACAGCCTAGGTGTAAAGGAACTGTGGGAACTTCCCGATGATCGATATCCGACCGGACGGGTTACTCATACTCTGGGATTTCCCTCGGACGCCTCTACGTATGGCGGCGGCTGGATCTACGGCATGCAGAACCGCATCGTCAATATCGGCTACGTGACCGGTTTGGATTACCGCGATCCGTTGTTGGACCCGCACGCCGAATTCCAACTCTACAAGACCCATCCGTTCATTGCGAAACTATTGGAGGGCGGAAAGATGATCCGCTACGGCGCCAAGACCATCGCGATGGGTGGATATCACGCAATGCCGCAACTTTACGCCGACGGCGTGTTGCTGGCGGGCGATTGCGCCGGGTTCCTGAACGGTCAACGGTTAAAGGGGATCCACACGGCGATCAAGAGCGGCATGCTGGCCGCCGAGACGATCATGGAGGCGCTGATCGCCAATGACTTTTCGGCGAAGAAACTTTCCAAGTTCGAGCGACTGGTACGCCGAAGCTGGATCGAACCCGAACTTCACGGCGTGCGGAATTTCCACGCCGCATTTCGCAGCGGCCGTTGGCTGGGATTGGCCAATGCCGGCCTTCAATTTGTGACGGGCGGCCGCGATTGGGGCATTTTCGATCGAGTTTCCGAGCACAAGTCGGACCATCAGGCGATGCGCAAGTTGTCGGAATACGGCTATCGCGGCGACGATATCGCGCAGCGTTATACCGATCTGAAGTTCGACGGAAAGACCACCTTCAACAAGGTGACGGACGTCTATCACGCGGCCGTCAGCCATTCCGAAGACCAACCAGCGCATCTGCATGTGCTGGACACCAACGTTTGTGTCACGCGATGTGCCGAAGAATACGGCAACCCGTGCCAACGATTCTGCCCCGCTTCGGTGTACGAGATGGTTGGAGTAGGCGAGGAACGCAAACTGCAGATCAACTTTTCCAATTGCGTGCACTGCAAGACCTGCGACATTATGGACCCGTACCAGATCATCAACTGGGTAACCCCGGAAGGTGGCGGCGGTCCTGATTACAAAGGAATGTGATCCCGGCCCGGTGCACCACGTCGTCGGGTTAGATCGCAATGAGACTTGCCGAAAGTTCACGTGAGGAACTGGAAGATTTCTTTCAGGGATCGTTGACCGAAACCGGTCTGCGGTTGGAAGACGTTTCATTTCACGCCGGTTGGTTGGCCCAACGGTTCGTGCGGATCATCCGGGTCAACGGCATCACCCTAGGCCGCCACATTTTCCTTACACCGCAAGGTCGGGTTGAAGGTCAACTTTCGATCCCCGCCACGCTGGCGGTTCATGAGATCTGCCACGTAATTCAATACGAGCAGCGGGGATTTGTTGGCTTCCTAATAAGTTATTTGTCCGGTTATTTCAACGGACTTCGAGCGGTCGGGAAACTGGACAACGCATCAAGGCGCCAGGCCTATCTCGCGCTCGCCGACGAAGTCGAGGCGCAAGCAGCGGAAAGCGCATTTCTGCGCTGGCGCTCGAATCGCAGATTAGAGGGGAATGGGACACAGCCATCGGCCGCCGTCGAGAGGAACGACGCCGATCAACTTTGGTCACCGCTGAGAACTAGACCTCTTCGATGATCTCGAACGGAACCATGCCGAGCCGGATCTCTTCCAACGCAATTCGGGTGAATTTGTGCTTTTGCATGTCGGCATCGACGCGCGGTTTCGCGCCGCGTTGCAACTGCTTACTGCGCTTGGCCGCTAAAATGATCAAACGATATTTGGAATCGATTTCCGGTATAACCGGTTCCACCTCAAGGTCATTTATCTCTTCGGTAATTTCTTCCACCATTATCTTTTTTTCCTATCCAATGAATACTAATTAGTTCGATCGATCTGTTTCGGTAAAGGTCGCCATTACCTGCCGAGCCACCGGTTCTTGCCGTTCCCGCCGCGCGCGATCACCCGCGATCACCGCCGCCAACTGTGCGGATGCGCGATCCGCATCGTCATTAACGATCACGTATTGAAATTCGCGGTAACGCTCAACTTCGCCCCGCGCATTACGTAGCCGGATCTGTACATCACCGGGCTTTTCGGTTCCACGTGCGGCCAGCCGTTCGGCGAGCACTTCAAACGACGGAGGCAAAATAAAGATGGTCAACGCACCGCTTTCCCGGTCCCGGACCAGGGCCGCGCCTTGAACATCGATCTCTAGAATAACATCTTGGCCCGATTTTAGCTCGCTTTCGACCTGCAAACGCGACGTGCCATAGTAATTTCCGTGCACCAGAGCCGATTCCAAGAACTCGCCAGCCTGTTGCATGGCCAAAAATTCATCAGTCGTGACAAAGAAATAGTCGCGGCCATTCACCTCATCAACCCGCGGGGGCCGCGTCGTAAACGAAACCGAATAGCCCAGATTCGGAACAGTTTGTAAAATTCGCTGGATCAGGGTCCCCTTACCGCCGCCGGACGGCGAACTGATCACTACCAACCGACCCGCAATGGCGGCCGGTTTTACGATCTCGATATCTGGGGCAGCACCACCGTTACTCGACATTTTGTACCTGCTCGCGGATCTTCTCGACGGCCGATTTAATCGTCAAGCCGGCCTCTTTGATGGTAATATCCGTCGCTTTCGAAAGCACGGTGTTGGCCTCGCGATTCAGTTCCTGCAAAAGGAAATCCAAACGCTTGCCGACCTCGCCGCCGCCGTCAATGATCTCACGAAATTGGATCATATGACTCTTCAGCCGGGCGATCTCTTCCGTGATGTCGCTACGGTCGGCCAGATAGGCCACCTCTTGCGCCAGGCGATTCTGGTCCAGTTCGGCGGCGGAGTCGCGCCCGATCAACTCGGCGATCCGTTTTTCTAGCCGTGCGCGATAACCATCGGACACGGCCCCGGCCGACGCTTCGATCAGCGGGATCTGCGCGGCGATCTCGTCCAACCGGCCGCGCATTTCGGCGGCCAACTCTTCGCCTTCGCGCGCGCGCATCTGTTCCAGTTCGTCCAAGGCCTGGGTCAACGCCTGATTGATGCCTTCGACGGTTTGCGATTCCATACCCGCCCGAACGGGTTGCAAAGCATTGGGTAGCCGCGCGATCACGTTTATATCGGGTTCGCCGGACAAACCGAATTCGGTCTGCAACGAGCGCATGGCTGAGACAAAGCCGGCGATCAAACCGTGGTTGATCTCGTATTCGACTTCGCCGGTGCGCTCAAAACTGACGGTTACATCTACCCGCCCGCGGGAAAGGCGCGTACCGATCCGTTTCTTGATGTCGGATTCAAGCGCCGCCAATTCTCCACCCAAACGCAGGTGAACATCAAGAAAACGGTTATTGACGGTCTTAAGATCTACCGCTACGGAAAAGTTATCGCCGGTTACCGAGCCGCGGCCAAAGCCAGTCATTGATTTCATAAGGATAACTACCAGGGAAAATGGAAAATGGACAATGGACCATGGACCATGGAAAATGGATAACGCAACCAGCGATGCTTTTTTCTGGCTAACGGCCAACCGCTAACCACTAACGACTGCTTCCTGCCTACCGCCTACTGCTTACTGCTTACTGCTCACTGTCTCTTCTTCCTCGTCATCGGCGAACTGCAACTCGTAAAGGCGCTGGTAAACGCCGCCGCGGGCGAGCAATTGCGTGTGCGTACCCGTTTCGATAATGCGGCCGCGCTCGAGGACGATGATCTGATTGGCCCGGCGGACCGTTGACAGACGATGTGCGATCACGATGGTCGTGCGGTCCTTGACCAAATTGGCCAATGCACGCTGGACCAACCGTTCCGATTCGGCGTCCAGGGCCGATGTCGCCTCGTCCAAAACTAGCACCGGCGCATCCGCCAGAACCGCACGGGCGATGGCCAATCGCTGGCGCTGACCACCGGAAAGAAAGATCCCGCGCTCGCCAACGATCGAATCATAACCGTGCGGCAGCTCTAAAATGAAATCGTGCGCAAAGGCAACGCGCGCGGCTTCTTCGATCTCGGCCCGGGTGGCCGAGGGCCGACTGTAGGCCAAGTTGTTCAGCACCGTGTCGTTAAAGAGAATTGTTTCCTGCGTTACGATCGCTATTTGTTCTCGCAGACTGTTGACACTCGCGTCGCGCAGGTCCGTGCCGTCCCACAACACGGCGCCCGAGACCGGGTCGTGAAATCGCGGGATCAATTTCGTCAAGGTCGATTTACCGCCGCCCGATTCACCCACCAAGGCTACCAAATGGCCGGCCGGTACCTCTAAGGAAACGCCGCGTAAGACCGATCTGGTCTCGTTCCCGTAACCGAAGGCGACATCCTTGAATTCGATTCGGTCCCGCAACGGTTTCAGCGCGATCGCGCCCGGCTTTTCGGGAGTCTCGGCATGCTCGTCCATCACCTGCCAAACGTGACGCGCGGCGGCCAGCGCCTGCTCCATGCTGTTTTGCAGACGCGAAAGCTTTCGCATTGGGTCGTAGCTGCGAAACAAGAAGAACAGAAAGGTCAAAAACTGCGCGGCGTTCATTCGGCCCAACATGATCTCGCGCTGG
>JBDSEC010000020.1:0-4164 GCA_039920205.1 Pyrinomonadaceae bacterium | reverse complement strand
CTGGGACTGCGGGCAGGCGGATCGCCCACCGGGAGCGCGGGCGACCCGCCCGCTTCGCGGGGAGCCACACTGACAAACGAAATCCTCCATCGCGCGTTGGAGGCCTTGGCCAAACCTGACTCCTCCTAACCAGCGGGCGAGTCGCCCGCGCTCCCGGTCGCGGCTTGTCCGCTTCGACGGGGACCGAGGTATTCGAATCGGCGTGCCGCTAGCTAAAGTTTCAGGAAATTCGCCAACAATTTTTTGCCGTCGGGAGTAAGGATCGATTCGGGGTGGAACTGAACGCCTTCGAGTTTGAATTTCGTGTGGCGCAGGCCCATGATCACCCCGTCCGGAGTCGTGGCCGACACTTCCAAGACGGCCGGCAGCGATTCACGATCGACCATTAGTGAGTGATAACGCCCGGCCTTGAACCGATAACCAAGCCCTTCATAGATCGTCTTGCCGTCGTGGCAGATCTCGGACGACTTGCCGTGCATCAAAACTGGAGCGCGAACGATCTTGCCGCCGTAAACCTGCGCGATCGCTTCATGACCCAGGCATACCCCGAGGATCGGCATCTTTCCCGCGAATTGGTCGATAACTTCCAGCGTTATACCGGCCGCGCCCGGCACCCCGGGTCCGGGCGAGATCAATATCCGCTCGGGCTTGAGCTGCGATTTGATCTCCTTTACCGTGACCTCGTCATTGCGACGAACCTCGACAGTTTCGCCCAACTCGCCCAAGTATTGGACCAGGTTGTAGGTAAACGAATCGTAATTGTCGATCACCAGGATCATAACTTTACTTCTTTGCCGTACTCAGCAGGGTCAGCACCTCGGTCTGTTTCTGTTGGCGAGCCCAATCGGCGGCCGTGCGCCCCTTGGAATCTTTCAACGCCGGATTCGCCCCCTTCTCTAGCAAGACGCGCACCACGGACGGGAATCCATTCGCCGCGGCATAGATCAAAGGGTTACCCCCAGATTTGTTTTGCAGATTCGGATTGGCCCCTTTGTCCAAGAGCAGACGAGTCAACGATTCATCGCCGCGGATCGCCGGCGTGTTTAGCGCCGTGTCGCCATTGTCATCTTGCGCGTTAACGTTAGCTCCTTTTTCCAGCACCTCGGCGATAAGTGTTTCATCTCCGTTATCGACGAAAAAATGTAACGCCCGGCTTTCCCCGGCTCCCGGTACGTTCGGGTCGGCCTTTTGACTCAAGAGAAAGCGGATCGATTCCGGCGCGTTAATTCGCGCCGCCCGCACTAGTGGAGTGTCGGCATTTTCGCCGCGAAAATTTATGTCGGCTTTTCCGTTCAACAGCGTCTGCAGCATCTTCACGTCATTCTTGGACGCCGCCACCACCAACGCCGATTCATTTTTTGCGCCCACCGTATTGGGATTCATCCCGGCCGCGAGGAAATCATTAACGCCGCCGTAGTCGCCGCCACGGACGGCATCGAAGAAATTCTTTTCATCGTAGTTGTAGCCACGCAAACGAACTCCGTTACGCGCCGTGTCCGGCGACGGCGGACCGGGTTGTTGCGCGCCACCACAGGCGGTCAATGACGCCACAAATAGTAAAGCTAAGCAGTAATTACGCATCTAACCCCGGGCTGGTAGTACCGCCTTCAGGCGGGTCTTTCGCCCACCTGCCACTATCTCAATTACTAACCGCCGGCGTCACGGGCGCGGCCGCCGGACACGTCGACACGATCGCACGCGCGATACGGACCGGCTTTGCCGGCTTGTCGCCGTTCACTTCCTGCGCATTGATCCGGTCCACGATCTCCATTCCGGTGCGCACCCGGCCAAATGCCGCAAAGGTTCCATCCAGATGTTTGGCGTCACGGATCAAGATAAAGAAATCGGTGGTCGCGCCGTTCGGCGTATCGGGCCGCGCCATCGAGAGCACTCCGCGTTCGTGCTTTACATAGTTCGGTTCGTCGGGAATGGTGCGGCGTCCGCGATCAACCAACTCGCGCGTCAATTTCTCATGGGCGCCTAAGCTGCCGCCCTGCACAACGAAATCTTTGACCACCCGATTAAATACGGTAGTGTCAAAGGCACCGATCGAAACCAAATTCAAAAAATTGCGCACGGTTTCCGGGGCGGCGTCGGCATACATTTCCAAAAGGATGTTGCCTTCGGCCGATTCCAACGTCACACATTGCGAATTCATTCGCTCGACGCTGGCGCCATCGAACGGCTCGGGTTTGGGGCGTTTCACCGCGGGCGGCGTTGGCGTCCGCGGATTAGCCTTCTGCGGATCAACCGGTGTTTGTTGTCCGGCCACCAGGGCAAAAGCACAGATCAAACCGGCCACGGCCGTAACCAGCTCGCGCAGTTTCATAATCCTGCCTCGGCTAATTCTATCGCGCGAACCAATGCCCGCGCCTTGTTGATCGTTTCGTCATATTCGGATTCCGGGACCGAATCGGCCACAATGCCCGCACCCGATTGGATCGAGGCGATGCCGTTGCGCAACTCGATCGCGCGTATCGCAATACAGGAATCAAGATTGTCAGCAAAGTCCAAATACATTACCGCACCGGCGTAGATGCCCCGCGGGCCGGGCTCAAGTTCGCGAATGATCTCCATCGCCCGCACCTTGGGGGCGCCAGTCACGGTGCCAGCCGGAAAGCAGGAGGCGAACGCGTCGAACCGGTCTTTGCCTTCACGCAACCGGCCGCGCAAGGTAGTGACCAGATGCTGGACATGCGAATAGCGTTCAATGTCCATCAGTTCGCCGATCTCGACCGAGCCGAATTCCGCTACGCGGCCCAGATCATTGCGGCCCAGATCGACCAACATCGTATGCTCGGCGACTTCCTTCTCGTCGGCGCGCATCTCTTCGCCGAACATCCAATCTTCGGCTTCGGTGGCACCGCGCTTACGGGTGCCCGCGATGGGTCGATAATCCAACCGCCGTCCGCGGCAACGCACCAGCATTTCCGGTGAAGCGCCGATCAAATAGTCGCCATCCATTTTGAAAAAGAACATGTAGGGCGACGGGTTGGTGGTGCGCAGTGCGCGATAAATTGTCAACGGGTCTGCTTTTACTTCGCGCGAGAATCGTTGGGATAGAACCGTCTGGTAACAATCGCCCGCGGCGATGTGTTCTTTGATCGCTAATACCCCTTCGCCAAATCCCTTCTTGGTCCAATTCGAGCGAAAGACCATTCCTTCGGCATTCTGCTGACCACTGGTAAAACCGTCTGCCAACGGCGGCAAAGCGGCATCGGTAAACAATGCCGTTTCCAGTCGCTCGGTCTCGGCCACTGCTTGTTCGTACAATTCCCGCAATCGGTCGTGGCTGCCGTCGGCCTCTTCCGTCAGCACGATCGAGATCACATCGACGCGTTGCCGCACGCGATCGAAAGCCAGGATCGTGCGAAAGAACATCCATACGGCATCGTCGCGTTCGGGCGGCGTGCCGTTCTCTAATATCGGCTCGAACCACCGGGCGGCTTCATAAGCAACAAAGCCCACGGCGCCACCCGTGAAGGGCGGCAATCCACGGCGCGGAGCTAATTCCCGGTCACGAAAGTAATCGCGCAGAAAATTAACGGGATGAACGCCTTCCAGAACCTCACTGACGCCATTTTTTTCGACGGTCGTCTGATTGCCGCGCCCGCGCACGATCATGCTCGGATCGACGCCCAAAAATGAATGGCGCGCGACGCGTTCGCCGCCTTCGACCGATTCCAGCAAAAAGGCGTACGGCGACGCCGCGGCCACCCGCATAAACGCGCCGACGGGAGTTTGTAGGTCGGCCAGGACGCTGCGCACCACCGGCACCACGTTGCCGCGGCCGGCCTCCTGCAAAAACTCATCAAAGGTGTTTGGAAACAGTTCCAGCATTACTGGTATCTAATTTAACCCAAGGACGCCGTGCGGCAAAACTGGCTACTCATTTTGTGCTTTGCCCGAGTGCAATTAAAAGTGCGAGTTGGCTCGGCTTTTCCGGCTCCCCTCTCCCAAGATCGGGAGAGGGGAGCCCGGAAAAACAAAGTGCTCGTCAACCTTCAACTCGCACTTTTAATTGCACCCGCTTTTGCTTATTTTCGACGCTAAATCCTTTTCAACCGGTCATACTTGAATTATGATTAGGGCGCTGAACAAGGTCGCTCCCCTCTGACTTGAACATCGGTTTCCGGAGTCGTCTTGTGTTTCACGGCGAAGGCC
>JBDSEC010000019.1:0-7371 GCA_039920205.1 Pyrinomonadaceae bacterium | reverse complement strand
TCGGGTGTTGCACCGGGCGCGAGGATATTGGGATTGAGTGCGGGCGATCTGAATCTTTCTTTCGTGCTGGCGGGATTCGATTATTTGTTGATGCAGGGCGCCGCCTATAACGTACGCGCGGTCAACTGCAGTTTTTCGGCCAATACCGTATTTGATGTCAACGATCCGGTGAATGTCGCGACCAAGCTATTGACCGAACGGGGCATCAATGTCGTCTTTTCGGCGGGCAATACCGGTTCGGGATTGAATTCGTTGAATCCGTACGCAGTGGCGCCGTGGGTGATTAGCGTCGGTGCGACCGATCAGCGCGGTCGGCTGGCGGACTTTTCGTCTCGCGGCGCTTTCGGCAGTGCGCTATTTCATCCGACCTTGGTCGCACCGGGTGTCAGTGCGATCAGTTTGCGTGCGAACGGAGTAAATGCGACCGGGACGTTGGGCGTTGCGGGCGCTGATACTACCAGATTGAATGCGGGAGACGTGCCGTTCTACACAACCGCGAGCGGTACTTCGTTTTCCGCTCCCCAAGTTGCGGGAACGGTCGCCTTGATGCTCGAGGCCAATCCCGAGCTGACGCCGGCGCAGGTGCGTGAACTGCTGCAGCAAACGGCGACGCCGATGCCGGAGTATTACCAGCACGAAGTGGGCGCCGGGATGTTGAACGCCTATGCAGCAACCTTGGCGGCGGCGTTTCCGGCTCGCCGTATCGGACAGTGGCGCGCGGCGCAGGACCGCGGCGCGGTGCAATTCCGGCGTTCGCAGATTCAGATCTTTAACGGCAATGCGGTGCCGGGTACGACGACGGAAACAAGCGTTAGCGTCCCGGTCAATGCCCTCTACACCTCGGTCCAGATCGCTTGGGGGCCGATGCTTAGCACCAACAACCTGGCGCTAGCCTTCGTTGATCCCACCGGCGTCCAGCGCGCGAGTTCCGATCAGTTGAATCTTCCGGGATTGGAAGGCAAGCGCGAGAGTGTATTGCTGCAGAAACCTACCGCGGGTAATTGGCGCGTACAGATCAAACATTCGGTACCAGTGGCGGCGACCACGCAAAGTTTTACGGGCATATTTGAATATGGATTCGCGCAATATGCGTCGTTGGATGACGTCGGGACGCTTTCCACTTCAGATCGAAATGACATTTACCAGGCGTTGCGCCAATTGTTGCTGTCACCTCTGGGCCGTAAGTTCCGGCCCACCTTTGGCGTCAGCCGGGCCGAATTCGCCGGCACCTTGGTAACGGCGGCGCGGATACCGCAATACGTCGCCGCGCAACCACGTTTCACGGATGTGCGGGACCCAGCGAATCGGAATTTTGTCGAGAGTGCGCAGTTCGGTTCCACCATGGCACTGTTTCCCGGACTTGTCGGTGGTTCATTCCGGCCCAACGAAATTGTAGATCGGTTGACCGCGACGATGGCATTGGTCCGCGCGGCGGGTCTAGGCCCCGAAGCCGAGGCCAAGGCCGGCAGCCCATTGACTCTCTTGGACGCGCTCTCAATTCCTTCGGTACTGCGTGGATATGTCGCCGTGGCGATGGCCCATGGATTGATCCGTTTGAACGGGAATAGTTTTAGCCCGAGCGGTCAGTTCACGCGGCTTGAACTTGCGCGGAGTTTGCGGGCGTTGCAGGGATACTTAGCTGAGTAGATCAGTAAAAACAGCGCGCAATATTTCAGAGTTGCGACTTTCAGGCGCGATCAACGCTGGCTGCCAATTAAATTACCGTAACGGGGCATCATTTAAAAAGTCAGCCTCAATTGTGAATTCGAAAATCCGAATGTACATCACGCCTGAAAGGCGTAACTCTGAGCCGTAGCGCGCTTACGGTAAGTTGAGTTAGGCACAACAAAACCAAACCTGAAACGCACAACTCCTAACCGTCGCGCGTTAAAGGTAAGTTGAACTCCGGCGCTTACTTCTTCACGAACAACTCGTCCGCATTCCATAACGACAACGGCAGAATATTGCTCGGGCGATAGTTACCCACGCGCGGGCTCGCGGCGCTGATCAAATGGCGCGCGACGATCGGGATCACCGGTAACTGATCCGCCATGATCACTTGCGCTTCATGGAATGCAGCTAGGCGTTTGGCGGGATCGCTTTCGCGTGAAATAGTCGCGACCAATTCATCGATCCGCGCCTCCCACGGCGTCACCGGTTTGGGTTCCTTCGGATACCACAGATGCGACGAAGAATCGCTGCGCAGGAATCCGGAATACGAGGTAGGTTCAGTGTCGGTTAACGACACGCCGAACAGGATCGCGTCGTAATCAAAGGTCTGCGTCCACCGTTCGGTAACGTTCGATCCTTCAACTGGAGCGACTTGCATTTTGATCCCCAATTTCTTGAGGTCGTTTTGGATCGCCGCAGCCATCAGTTTGCGCGGCTCGTTCTCGGCCGGCACTATCAGCGTGAATTCAACTCGATTGCCTTTCGCGTCAAACAACTCCGGGCCATCCGCAACCGGCCGTTCGGAAAAACCGGCTTCCTTTAACAACGCACGAGCTTTATCCAAATTGTATTCCGGTTTGGGCAGGTCGGCCGCCGCCCAAGAGCGGTTGCCCGGCGAGACGATGCCTGACAACGGCGTAGCCAATCCCTGCAAGGTGGCGGTGGCGATGGTTTCGCGATCGATCGCAGTCGAAACGGCGCGGCGAAAACGAACATCGGTAAACCATGACAACTTCGTAGTGGCCACGATCGGCTTGCCGTCTTTGTTACCCGCATTCTGATTGAACCACAGGTGGTCAGTGTTCAAACCCGGACCTTGGTCGAAGGGGCGGATCGCGCCCGGGTTCTGCTTCAACGCCGCATAATCGCCGGGCCGTATCCGGTCGGCGATGTCCAAGCTACCTTGGCCTAAACGGGTAAATGTATTGTTGGCATCCGGAATTATTTCCAGCACCAAATTGTCTAGGTAGGGCAGCGATGTCCCGCTTTGATCCTTCTTCCAATAATAAGCATTACGTTTTAGTGTCACGCGTTCACCCGGTACGACCGATTCAACGGCAAACGGTCCCGATGTAATGATCCGCGCGGGGTCGGATGATGGTCCCCAGGCCTCGGCCAATTTGCCCTGCTTCATTTCGGGTTCCAACACATGCCTCGGCAGCACGGCCAGGTTATACAGGTAACTTTCGGGTGCCGACACCACGACCGGAAATGTTAATTTTAAGTTTCGCGCGTTCACCACTGACACCTCGATCGGCTTGCCTTCGATCATCATGGCGTCGTGAAAGATCGGTGAACCGGTCTTGGGGTCGTAGAGCGCGGCGAACGTAAACGCGACATCCTCGGAAGTGATCGGATGGCCATCCGAGAATTTCAAACCGTCGCGTAAGAGTAGACTCACGGTCTTGCCATCCGCTTCGTTCTTCCACGATTCTGCCAGGCCACCAACGTACTTTTGGTTGTCGTGATCGAAATCCACCAAACGCCCGCCCAACAAGAAATATCCGATAGTCAGCGCGGCCTCGTCCGTAGCCATCAGGTAATCAAACGTCTTCGGTGGCTGGGTCAACCGAACCGTCAACGAACCTCCGCGCACCCCCGCCACCTTTTCACGTACGGGAGCTATATTGGTATTCGAGGGCGGCGCCGTGCGGCAGCCGTTCGCGGCCAGCAAAGCGGCCAACATTATCAAAAGGATCGCGCGATTGATTGATTGATGTAACATGATCTCGACGAACTAAATATACGTGACAAGTTTGGGTCTACCAGCGGGAATTCAACCACGGAAGCGCTCCCTTGTCCATAGACCCAATGCTTAGTGATGCGATTCGCCTTGTACCCGGGGTGCGGGCAATGTTAGATACTCTGCGATGTTGAAACAGATCGTTTATCGATTGGTGCAGGCGGCGGTCGTGCTCTTCCTGGTTACGATAGTGACATTCGTGTTGCTGTCGTCGGCCGGGGGCGACGCATTGTCGGATATGCGGTCCGATCCGCAGGTTTCGGAACGAGCGCTTGAGCAGATGCGGCAGACCTACGGATTGGACCAGCCTCTGACGGTTCGTTACTTTCACTGGTTGGGGGATGTGGCGCACGGGAATTTGGGCGATTCCTTTTATTTTCACGCTCCGGTGTCGGGGTTGTTGTGGCCGCGGCTACTGAATACTTTGATCCTAGCCGCCCTGGCCATGTTGATGGCAGCGGCCGTAGCCGTGTTGTTGGGGGGCTGGGCCGCGCGGCGGGAAAATTCGTTCGCGCATAAGTTAAGCGAGGTGGTGATTCTTATTACCGCCGCAACGCCGCGCATCGTCTTGGCGTTAGTGCTGTTGGCGGTCGCCGCGGGTACCTCGCTGGTGGCTGTGGGCGGTGCCGGGCAGACCGGCCTGACCAAACCGCTGCGCTACGCATTGTTACCCGCGCTGGTTTTGGCCGCGCCGTTGATCGCAATCTTCCTGGCTCAATTGCGCGACGGATTGTCCACCGCACTGCGCGAGGATTTTGTTCAGGTCGCCCGCTCCAAGGGATTGCCCGAACGCGTCGTAGTGTTGCGCCACGCCTTGCGCTCCGCCCTGAATCCGTTGATCACGATCTTTGGCTATTCGCTTGGCAGCGCGATCGGCGGCTCCGTGATCGCCGAAACGGTGCTGGGGTGGCCGGGGCTCGGTTCGCTGATCGTCACGGCGGTGCGTGCGCGTGATGTGCCGCTGGTGATGGGGGTGGTGCTAGTGACCAGCACGGCGGTCATGCTGGGCAATTTGGTGGCGGATGTTTTGCAGCAGATCAACGACCCGCGTTTGCGCGAAAACAGCGCGCGCGGCGGAGTCATTACTTCAGGGCCGGCCTCTTGACCGATCAAGCAAAATTAGATCAGGAAGTATCACTGGATGCTGAAACGCCGGTGCGACGCGGTACCACGCGCCGCCGCAAACTGATCTCGGGTCTGGTCATCGCCGGGTTCTTTGCTTTCACGGCGATCTTCGCTGACTTCCTGGCTCCGTATGATTATCGCGAACAGGTGTTGCGTGAACCCATGGCACCGCCGTTGACGATCCGTTTTCACGATCCGGATGGTGAACCGGTGCTCTGGCCGCTAGTGTACCCACGGAGGATGAGTGACCCGTTAACGCGAACGTACGAAGATGACAAAAGGTACGCCGCACGCATCGGGATTCTTGTTCCCGGCTACCCGTACAAACTATTTGGCTTGATTCCCTGCGATCGTCATTTATTTGGCGCTGGAAGAAATGTGTTACGTCCGGATCTTACCTACCAGCCACCAGAGTCGCCCCGGCTCAATCTGCTCGGCACCGATGCTCTGGGGCGCGACCGGTTCTCTCGATTGATCATTGCCGCGCGGTTTTCGTTGTTGGTCGGACCAGTGGGAGCGCTGTTGGCGGGTACCTTGGGCGCTTTGCTGGGTTGCGCGGCCAGCTACGGCGGGCGTGTGGTGGATGGCCTGTTAATGCGCGCGGCCGACGCGATGATGGCGCTGCCGGCCTTGGTCCTGATCTTGGCTGCCCGCGCCGCCTTCCCGTTGGAACTCCCGCCCTGGCGGGCGGCCATTTTGATGATAGGTATCTTTGTTGCCGTTGGCTGGGCCGAAGTGGCGCGTATTTCGCGTGGATTGATCCGCGCCGTGCAGCATCGCGAATTCATCCTGGCTGCGCGGTCACTGGGATTATCCGCTCCGCGGATTCTATGGCGTCACATATTGCCCAACATCTCGCGGCCGCTTCTGGTCCAGCTCACTATTATGCTACCGGCGTTTGTATTGGCCGAAACAGCGTTGTCTTTTCTCGGTGTGGGGTTGCAGGAACCGGAACCGAGCTGGGGCAATATGCTGTCCGGAGCGTCAGACCTGACTCAACTTCAAGCTCAACCGTTCGTGTTGCTGGCACCGGCGATCGCGATCTTGGTACTGGTGATCGGCGTCCGTTTGATCAGCGATGGATTGAAGAAATAGTTCGAGCCCCGCCTTTTAGGTGGAACCGTACGGCCTGGCGCCCACAACAATCCACGACCCTTAAAGAAAGCGGGAAAGTCCCAAGCCGGAGCGCGAGCGACCCGTCTGGAGGTCGAGGAGCCGCGATGACAAACGAAAGCCTCCAACTTGCGTTGAAGGCTTTCAGGCGTCAAGAATCATCCGAATCAGCGGGCGGTTCGCCCGCGCTCCGGCTTTTAATTCGTGCGAAGCAGGAACGTCGTTCCTTTCTCTAACCGCAAATTGTCGTTGCGCACGGAGAGGGTCGACCCGCCTTCGAGCGAACCACTTGCTATCGGCGAAATGCGCAGGCCATTGACCGTCGTACCAGCGGCACCGGTGGTGCTGCCCACCGTTTGACCGGTCGCATTTACGACACCGCCGGTGGTGCTGACTACCCCACCCACAGTATTGGTCGTTGTATTGGTAATGCCACCAACTGTCCCGGTTACGCCGCCCAGCAATCCGCCGCCGCCGCCACCAGTGCGACCGCCGCCGACCATCGTGCCGGTGGTCGAGCCCATACCCAGCTCGGCATCGAGCGCACCCTCATTTGCCGTCGCCCGCGTAGAGGTGCTGATCACTGAAGTTATCGACGCGTTCAGCGGTAGTTGCATTGAACCATTCTCTAACCGATCGAACACGATTCCGATGCTTGATTCACCTTTGCCCCTAGCGCGGCGTCCAACATCGGTAACATGTCCGACCAAGCGCGACCCTTTCTTGGCGATCACTTGACCGTTAGATCGGACCGCGTCTTTCGTTTTCAAAACCACTTGATCACCCGGTTTCAACTTCTTCACATCAAGGGTACTTTCCAACTGCCCGGAGATCTGCGTGCCGGCAGCCAAACTGCCGGCCTGGATTGACCCGTTAATATCGGTGTTGCCGGCGATACGTGTGCGTTGCTGGGTTTGGCCCGCGGCGACTCCGAAACAGAGCGCTGCCAATCCCATCAGGAAGACAAATTTCTTCATGAGTCTTTCTCCTTTACTATGTTGCCGGGGGTTAAGTTCACGGGCCGCTGGCGGTGCCGGGAGGTACGCCTGACGACTATATTTTGTCATCCGGGGGCAAAGCACGATCGCCCCGAAAATTGGTGCGATCGTGCTTGTTTTCCCTATGACGCGGAACCACCGGCGGTGGTTGCCCTAGTTACCAGCAACGAAATGTTGCCGGAAGTGATCCAAGGCGTACGCCATCAGCGCGGGGCTGAAGTTATCGCTTGGTTTGCCACAAAACTGAGCGTGAAAATTAAACGTAAATAGGATCCGCGATATTCATTTAGGGTTGGGTTCTCCTCATTTCTCTGCCAGTTTCTTAAATTCATGGTCAGATGCATTTGCCGACGATGGCAGAGTAACAAGTCGAGCATGAGAAAAACTTGAGTGGCTCACGGGATCGCACGCGCCCTCATAAACGTCGTGTTGTGAACTAGT
>JBDSEC010000018.1:0-2679 GCA_039920205.1 Pyrinomonadaceae bacterium | reverse complement strand
CCAGCCTCGTTTGGAATCGAGAAAATAGACCGAGTTAAGATCTTTATTCGCTGCCTCGGTTCGTTGGCTGGAACGCCAACCTTCTTGAGCACGTACGAGATCAGAAAATGCCACTACGAAACAACAGACGATTCCGATGCCTAGAACCCATTTGAAACCACGATTGCTGATTGACATAATAACGTTAACGGTTTGATTTCCAGGATGGCCCCATTCTTTGCCACTTGCTCAATCTAATTGCATTTTGTTGTACACGAAAGGGTTGGCTAAACACAAGACAAGGCCGCGTGGAAACCACACGGCCTCGTCAGGCGAGTCTGGGGAGACCCTTTTGGACCTACTTTGTGATCCGGTAGACGTGTCCATTATAGACCACGACCACCGCTTCACCCAACGCGAAGTACTTGGCCAACGCCGGTTCGCGCTTGAGCAAGTCAAAGTACGCGTCCGAACCGAACGTTAGCGCTACTTCCGGAAGCCGTGCATCAGCCTTGAAATCAGCATCGGTCCAGACCTCGCCTTGCTTGTAGAAGGTCTTGCCCGACACGCGTTTGGCCACGGCGGTTGAAAGCTTCTCCTCCGCCTTATCGTCGGCCATACTGACCGACTCTTGCCGCTGGCGCACGTCTTTACTGGCACGCACCGCGCCGGCGCCAGATTTGGCCGCCATATCGGCTGCGGGAGCCGACGCCACCGGGCGCGAGAACGGATCTCGTTCACGTCGGCCCGTGGGCATGTTAGAGACCTGGCCGTCGGTCACAACATTCGTATTTCCCCCGGTCACTGGCTGTCCGGATTCCAGCGCCAGATACGAAGTGTACGGCGTGACAATGCCATAACGCGTTCCCAGATCGACGATCTCGTCGCGTAATTCCTTTTGCTCGCCATTATTGCGGATCTGTTCCATCAACCAACCCACCCGGCGATTGGCCCACAAGCGCGGCAAGAAATCATTCTCTTCATTACGCAGCGGGAAATCCACATTCTCGAAGGCGAACGAGCGCGATTCCCGGCCCATCTTGCCCTTCAGCATGATGCGCAGATTCTGAAGATCGCTCGCATTGCGATAACGGCCGATCACCGTGATCTGCGTGCCTTTGAACATGTCGGGCAGGTTCTTGGGATAGACCAGGTCGGTCTGTACTCCGGCGAGATCCAACGAAACATCGGTCAAAACCGGATAGTTTACTTTCGCAAAGAAGCTCGAGACCTTGATCTCGATATCTTCCTTGGGTTCGACATAATCGGCCGCGCCGTTGTTTTCCGCCGCCAATTTGTCCAACAATTCAGTGTTCACTTCATAACCAACACCGAACGTGAACAGTTTGACCCCGTTGTTGCGTGCAGCCCGTGCGTTCTCGATAATGCGCGGCACCTTAGTTTCACCCACGGTCGGCAGACCATCGGTCATGAAGACCAGCAGTTTCGGCCGGTCGCTTCCATCGAACTGTCGAAAGCCGGCTAAGAGCGAATCGTTGATATTGGTGCCGCCCGACGGACGCAAGCCTTTGACGAATTCTTCGCCGCGGGCTTTGCCGCGTTCATCGGCATTTAACAGGCCGTTCTCCATCAAATGCTCTTCACCCGCGAACGAGATCACATTGAAACGGTCGCCGTTACGCAGACTGCGGATACCGAACAGCAGTGCCGCCCGCGCCTTGTCCATCTTGCCGGCGTCGGCCATCGAGCCAGAGGTGTCGATCACGAATACGATGTCTTTGGCGGCCAGTTCCTGCTCGCTAATCGTCTCCTTCGGCGAAAGCATCAGCAGGAAATATCCGTCCTTGCCCGGTTCGCGGTGCGTAAAGACCGATAGCCCGAAATCGTCCTTGGACAGCGCATAGAAAAGTTGAAAGTCGGTAAGTTCCTCCGCCCTACCTGATTCAAACGTGATACGCGTCTTGCGGTCGTTGGAACGATTCACGTCGATCGAATGGCTGGGCGAATAGATATTCCGCACCGGCTGTTGGCTTTCGATCTCGACCCGGCCGGAGACACTTTGGATCGCCGTCTGTTGCTGGCTAGTCCCAAGCGGGTATTTGTAACTGACCGTGCCACCTTCGGCGTGCAGCACCTGGGTATACGTTAGTTCGAGTTTCTTGTCTGAGTTGGCCGGGATCGGGAAGATCGAGGCCTGAAAAAGATCCTTGCCGGCGTATTCCAGGAGTCCCGGGTCGCGTTGCCGCCGGACGATCTCGTCATAGATGCGCCGCGCCTCTTCGCGCCCACGAACCTCACCTACCAGCCGATTGTTGCCATCCCAAATGGCGAATTCGACGATCGAAGCCTGTTCCGGGATCGGGAAGAAATATATCCCTTCAAGCACCGCCGCCGTGTCGTTCCGGAAGATCTGCTCCAGATGCGTCGTTGCGACCTGGCCAACAATTTTGGTGTCGATCTTGATCGATTTGATCGGAAGCGAACGCGGCAATGTGACCGGACGCGGTGGTCGCGGGCAGCGTTCGCACTCGCGCGGAACGATCGGTCCCTGCGCCTGAATGCCAACCGCGCCGACAAAAATACCTATAGTTAATAGCAAAAGTACGGTCAATTTGTTGAATCGCATCAATTTCTCCTCGGAAACTCGTGGCGCACCCGGGCGCGTGGTCTTGTTTCCAGAACGGATATTTGGCCGGAACTTGCGCTGAAAGGAGCGCGAACCCGCCTATTTTAGTCAAA
>JBDSEC010000017.1:0-6509 GCA_039920205.1 Pyrinomonadaceae bacterium | reverse complement strand
TTTATCTTTATGCGTTGGTACCCGGCCGCAAGTTCCGCGTCGATCGTATCCAATAGATCCTCTGCCGTATCCTTGATACCGATCGAAACACCGCAAGCGATCTCACTACGCACTCCGCCCAAAAGTCGCCACAATGGCTGGTTCGATCGTTTGGCCTGAAGATCCCAACACGCCGTCTCGATCGCCGCCTTGGCCATCCGATTGCCGCGGACATTGCGCATCAATTCATTGACCTCGACGGCCGCATCAAGCTTGCGCCCGATCACCATCGGCGCTAGCCAATCACGCATGACCGCCCACGCGCTTTCCGTCCACTCTTCGCTATAGAACGGCCCTTCGCCCGCCGTACATTCACCCCAGCCATCCGCGCCGTCCGTATCCACAACCCGAACCAGTAAGATCCGCCGTTCGGTCGTACGGCCGAAACTAGTCTCAAAGAAATGCACCAAAGGCATGCTTAACTCAATAAGTTCGATGTGTTCGATCTTCATGTGAACGCTAGACCGCCCAGGCGGCGGGCAACATTATCGCAAGCAATTTTGGATACTCCTAACCACTCATTTCGTGCGACTCGTCACAATTACCCATCACGTCATCCGTTAGGTCTAACCTTTTGCGGCGTTCCGGCGTAATATCAATCACACGCTCGTTTATCCAACGAAGATTTTTGGCAGTCAAAACTGCCCTTCTATACCTACGGCCCGAGGTTGACCATGAGAATTCGCTCCCGATTATTCTTCGCCCTTTTTTCCACTACACTTTTAGTAAGTGCGATGCCGGTCCGCGCCCAGAAGAAAGCACCGCGTCCGGCGACGGTTCCCGCCCGTTTCGACCGGAACCAATACACCATCAAGTACGAGAAATTCGTGCTGCCCAACGGCTTGACGCTGCTGGTCCATACGGACCACAGCGTGCCGATCGTCGGGGTGAATATGTGGTACCACGTTGGTTCGCGTAATGAGAAGCGCGGCAAAACCGGCTTTGCCCACCTGTTCGAACATTTCTTCTTCAACGGGTCCGAGAATTATCCGCATGGTTTCCGCGAAGCCATGGACGATCTAGGCGCCAATAATCGCAATGGCACCACCAACACGGATCGCACTAATTTTTTTGAAGACGTGCCCGTTTCGGCGCTCGAACGCACGCTCTATCTCGAAGCCGACCGCATGGGTTATCTGGCAGGAAACATCTCGAAGGAAATGCTCGAGCGCGAACGCGGCGTCGTGCAGAACGAAAAGCGACAAGGCGAGAATGCGCCCTACGGCCGGGTGTTTTCCGATGTGCCGGGCAAGATCTACCCCTACTCGCATCCCTATTCCTGGTCCACTATCGGCAGCATGGATGATCTGAATGCGGCGTCACTGGACGACATCAAGGAGTGGTACCGTACCTATTACGGACCTAACAATGCGGTTATCTCGCTGGCCGGTGATATTACTGGCGACCAGGCACTGGAGTTAGTGACGAAATATTTTGGCGGCATCGCGCCGGGCCCGCCACTGCCGCGAATGGAAACCTGGATCCCAACCTTTGACCGGAACCTGCGCGACGAGATGGAGGATCAAGTTCCACAGGTCCGCATTTATCGCGTGTATCACGCGCCGGCGTGGAAGGATGCTGAGTTGGGTCAGCTTAGTCTGTTCGCCAGTGTATTAGCTGGGGCCAAGAGTTCGCGATTGGATCGACGCCTGGTCTATGAAAAGGAACTGGCCACCAACGTCAGTGCAAGTCTTGCCAGCCGCGAACTTGCCAGTATGTTTATCGTCACCGCCACGGTAAAGCAGGGCGTCGATCCAGCCGTGGTCGAGCGCGAGATGGACGTCGTCATGAACGAGGCGCTTACCTCGGGTCCGACCGACGCCGAACTGCAACGGATCAAGAACATCAGCCTGGCCGATTTCTTGCGCGGGATCGAACGGTTGGGTGGATTTGGCGGGCGCTCGGACGTACTGGCCGAGAGTATGACCTACGGCGGGCGCCCGGATGTTTATTTGGACAAATTGGAAGAGCTGGCCCAGGCTAGCCCCGCCGCGGTGAAGGCAACCGCAAACAAATGGTTGCGCGCGAATCATTACACGATGGTGGTGAACCCATTTCCGCCCTTGACCGCCGGAAAGACCAAAATTGACCGCAAAAAGTTGCCACCGCTGGAGCGCTCGCCTGAAGTTAATTTCCCCGCCGTGCAGCGTGCCAAGTTGAAGAATGGTCTCAACGTGATCTTGCTGGAACGGCACTCCACTCCGATCGTTAATGTCGCGTTGGCCATTGATGCCGGTGCGGCGGCCGAATCGCGTGATCGCGCAGGCATCTCAAGCCTAACGCTCGACTTGATGGACGAAGGCACCAAAGCGCGCAACGTGTATCAGATCGGTGACGAGTTGGACAGCCTGGGCGCGCGGTTGAACACCGGTAGCGGGTTAGATCTCTCGTTCGTTCGGCTGCAATCCACGACCGCCAATTTGCGCCCATCGTTGGCGATCATGTCGGATGTGGTGCTGAACCCGTCCTTCCCGGCGGACCTGTTTTCTATTCAAAAGAAGCGGCGGCTGGCCCAGATCGAACAGGAAAAGGCGACCGCCGCCGCCATGGGAGGACGGGCGCTTTCGGCGTTAATTTATGGCACAGCGCACCCGTACGGAAAGCCGGCGTCGGGTTTTGAAGCATCAGTCGCGGCGACCACGCGCGACGATCTGATCAAATGGCATGCTGATTGGTTCAAGCCAGGCAGCGCCACGTTGGTGGTGACGGGTGACGCAAAAATGGACACTTTGTTACCGGCGTTGGAAAGCGCCTTTGGCGGATGGAAAGCCGGAACATCGCCGGCGAAAACCCTTCCGTCCGTGGCCCGAACCCCGGGCAAAAAGGTATATCTGATCGACAAACCGAACGCCCCGCAATCGGTGATCATGGCGGCGCACGTTACCGAAACCAGCGGCCAACCGGAAGACCTAGCGGCGGAACCGGTAATAACGAACTTTGGTGGCATCGCGACGTCGCGATTGAACCGCAATTTACGCTTGGACAAGCATTGGAGCTACGGCACGAACGGCCAAATTACCGGCGCCCGCGGACCGCGGATCTTCGTCGTGACCGCACCCGTGCAGACCGACAAAACCAAGGAATCGATGGTCGAGGTGGCGAAAGAGATCAAGGATATCGCGGGCAACCGGCCCATCAAGGGCGACGAGTTCGAAAGCATTATGCGGAACATGAACTCGCGCCTGGCTGGCCGGTTCGAAACGCTCAGTGCGCTGGAACTAGCGGCGATCAATCTGGTGAATTACCGCTTGCCGGATGATTACTGGTCCAACTATGCCAGCCGTATGCGAGGGCTTACCGAGACACAACTGGACGCGGCGGCAAAGAAGTTCATTCGCCCCGGCGAAGTGGTCTGGATCATTGTTGGTGATCTAAAGAAGATCGAAGCCGGTATCCGCGACCTCGGGTACGGCGAGGTGGTGCGGATAAATGCGGATGGCGAGGAGATAAGAAATTGATTCATTGTTTCATTGTCACGAACGGAGAATGGTTTCAGTTAACTTCGTGACCAGTTGACCGAAACTGAGCTTTGTTGGCGACAATGAATCAATGACCCAATGACCCAATTCTGCCCCGACTCAATTCCTTTCTATCTTCAACACGAACTGCTCCCATCGGCGCTGAAACGCGTTCATGTCGCGCACGCCCAGGATCCGTTGCAGGGTTTTGTATCCGGTCGGGTCGGTGCGTCGACTTGCCAGAAACTGTTGGTAGTACTTGACCAACAATCCACGATCTTGCAGGTAATAGAGCAGATAGCGCGACTGCGCATAGTTCGTGCCTTTGTCCTCGTTGTAAAACTGTTCCCAGGTCGTCGCGGTCAAGTCTTTGAACTTCGGAACAGTGCGGGCGCGGATCGCTTCCTGCAGCGCGGGCAAACGCCAATTGGGATAACCGTGAATGTGACCCTTCTCTTCCCCTGATTGCTCGTAGAGCGATCCCAGGCCTTCGTTAAACCAGGCCGGACAGTCGGGAAAGTTCGCTTCGATGAAAGGATGAACGATCTCGTGCACCAGCGTGCCTCCGCCGGTGCTGATATTCATGATCAGGGACTGGTGCGCGCTGGAATAATATCCGTACGGCGTGTCCGGTTCATCGCCAAAGATCTCTTTGGCATACTTTTCATAAGTCACCTCGTCCTTGAACAGCCATATATCCAAGATCGACGCCGGATCGGACGTGAAGTAATCCTGCTTTAACTTGTCCACCGCCCATTTCACGGTGCGTTCCGCATGTTGCTGGACTACCGACGGCGTGTCGTTACCGATGACGATGAACGGCGGTTGGATAACATAATTGAAATCATGGTTGGGGAATTTCTTTTTCAGGAGAACGATATGCGCTTGATATTGAGCGTCAGTAAACCCGGCCGACCGACCGGCGGCCATCGCGGGGGTAGGTGTGGGTATCGCAGCCGGTATGTTGACGCTGGCCGCACTGTGAGCTTCGCTGTTCCCCCAAAGCAAAGCGCACCCGGAAAAGGCCAGCAAAATAATAAATTGTGAATAGACTTTGCGCGGCATTCGATCGACACCTCCGGCCCGTTTAGATGAAGAACGCAGGCCCCGGCGCTGTCTTGCAAATTATTCGGTCGAGACGACCTCTTCACCCTGAATGGCCGCATGCATGGTATGCCACGAGAGGCTGGCGCACTTTACGCGGGCGGGATAATCGCGGACGCCGGCAAAGATGGTCAAATGTCCCAAATGATTCGCGTCGGTCTCTTCATTCAATTCACCGGTCACCATTTGATGGAATTCGTTGAAAAGGACCTCGGTTTCGTCAACCGTCTTGCCCTTTAACGCCTGGGTCATCATGCTGGCCGATGCCTTTGAGATAGCGCAACCCGATCCTTCAAAACTAATATCCCTGACCACTCCGCCTTCAAAATCCAAATAGACGGTCAATTGATCGCCGCACAACGGGTTGTGTCCGTCGGCACGTCGATTAGCGTCGTCGATCTTGCGAAAGTTTCGCGGTTTCTTATTGTGGTCCAGAATGACCTGCTGATATAGCTCGCTAAGTTCGGACATGACTTCCTTTAGGCAAAAACTTCTATAACTTTTGAAATGGCATTGGCTAGCGCATCGACTTCCGCCCTCGTATTATAGAAAGCAAACGAAGCCCGCGCCGTAGCGGGCACGTTCAATCGCTGCATGACCGGTTGCGCACAATGATGGCCCGCGCGAACGGCGATCCCCTCTTGATCTAGGATCGTTCCGATGTCGTGCGGATGTATATCGTCGAGCACAAACGACAAGACACTGGCTTTGTCCCGCGCGGTGCCGACGATCCGCACACCTTCGATGCCCGACAAACGTTCGGTCGCGTACTCCAACAATTCGTGCTCGTAAGCGATCGCGGCTTCGCGGCCAATACTGTTCAAATAATCGATGGCCGCGCCCAGGCCGATCTGTGAGGCGATGGCGGGTGTACCGGCTTCGAACTTGCTTGGGATCGGGGCGTAGGTCGTTTTCTCGAACGTCACGCTACGGATCATATCGCCGCCGCCCTGGAACGGATTCATCTTTTCCAACCATTCCGCCTTGCCATAAATAACGCCGCTGCCCGTCGGCGCGAACATTTTATGACCAGAAAGCGCAAAAAAATCACAATCCAGATCCTGCACATCGATGATCATATGCGGCGCACTCTGCGCGCCATCGATCAGCACCGGAATGCCGTGCTTATGCGCCTCGGCGATCATCTCTTTGATCGGATTAACGGTGCCCAGCGAATTCGAGATGTGCGCCACTGCCACGATCTTCGTGCGTTCATTCAGTAAGGCCTGGTAGTCGTCTTGCAACAATTCGCCCGCGTCGTTCATCGGGATGACCCGCAGTTTTGCGCCGCGCTCTTCACATAACATTTGCCAGGGGACGATGTTCGAGTGATGCTCCATTACCGAAACCACCACCTCGTCACCGGCATTCACGAACTTGCGTCCATACGAATGCGCCACCAGGTTGATGCCCTCGGTCGCGCCGCGAACAAAGATACATTCCTTGGAATGCTTGGCGTTGATGAACCGCTTGACCTTTTCGCGCGCGCCTTCGTAAGCCGTGGTGGCGCGTTGGCTAAGGTAATGCACCCCGCGATGAATATTCGAATGTTCTTCGCGCAAATAATCTGTCCCGCGATCAATGACCAACTGCGGGACCTGCGACGACGCCGCGTTATCCAAATAGACCAACGGATGACCATTTACGGTCGTATCCAACACGGGAAAATCCCGGCGAATTCGTTCGACATCCCAACTAGTGACATTCTTAATTTTTGCTTCCTCGACTATCACTTTTTTTGCAACAACCATTATTTCTAAGACCAAATATCCAATGATTACGGTGTGAATATATGTTCAATCCTGCACTTAAAACCAGGCATCAATTCCGTATCCAATACGTCCTCATTGGCCAGCGTTTCCGATAACAACAATTTGCTTTCTTCAATTTTTAAAATCTCAACTAGTC
>JBDSEC010000016.1:0-4094 GCA_039920205.1 Pyrinomonadaceae bacterium | reverse complement strand
GTCGCCCGCGCTCCCGGCAGCGACTCGCCCGCTGTTTTGGTGGAGTCGAGTTACTCGAAGGCCTTCAACGCGGGTTGAAGGCCTTCCTTTATCATTGTGGCACCGTAACCTGCGGGCGGGTCGCCCGCGCTCCCGGCAGCGACTCGCCCGCTGATTCGGTGGAGTCGAGTTACTCGAAGGCCTTCAACGCGGGTTGAAGGCCTTCGTTTATCATCGTGGCAGAATCACCTGCGGGCGGGTCGCCCGCACTCCCGGCAGGAGCTCGCCTGTAGATGGGGAGAAGTCTAAGTGACCGAAAGCCTTCAAATTAAGTTGAAAGCTTTCGGTGGTCAACTTGGCACCGTAACCTGCGGGCGGGTCGCCCGCGCTCCCGCTAATAGCACTTCGGTCAAAGTGATGATGGTTAGTTTGGGAAAGGGCCTTAGCCACCCTATTTTTCACCGTCACTGCACCGGCGCGCTGATCGGGACGTCGCCGCTAAGACCAAACGTCGTCGCAAACAGCGTATTCGTCGCGCTGAGCCGTACATACCAGGCACCAGTCGAAGGTCGAAATACCGTCAGATCTTCCTTGCCATCGCCATCGAAATCGCCGGGACCGGGAAGGTCTGTGCCAAGACCCCATTGAACCGTAAGGTTCGAACTGGGCGTAGCGCTTGGCAGAATGTACCAGTTACCCTCGGCGGGTCGAAAGACAGCGAGGTCGTCAAAACCATCGCCATCGAAATCCGCCGGAACGGGTTTATCCGTACCGGTTCCGAACTGACGCGAAATGACGCCCGCAAACGAGCCGATGATCGACCAAACGCCATTGTTTTGAAACACCGCAATGTCCGTGACCCCGTCGCCGTCGTAATCCGCGGGCACGGGCTTATCACTTGCCTGTCCAAAAAAGGCGGTCCGTAGGCCGTTGTTCGAACTCTGAATGATGAACCAGATGCCGCTCGACGGGCGATAGATCGCAATGTCGGTTTTATCGTCACCGTCATAATCGCCGGGCACGGCTTTGTCTGTACCTACCCCCCAAAAGACCGCACGGAACGTGTTGGTCTGGCTGTTGAGTATGTACCAAACCGCTTCGGACGGTCGAAAAACGGCCAGATCGGACTTACCGTCGCCGTCGTAGTCACCCGCAACCGGCACGTCCCCATTTAAACCGAACTGCTGACCCCGAAAGGCGCCGTTCGAACTTTGCAAGATATACCAGGCGCCGCTACTCGGGCGGAAAACCGCCACATCCGTTTTTGCATCCCCGTCAAAATCGCTTTTCGTTTTACGCACAGAGGTATTGATCTTTGTCACGAAGCCATCCGCCTGGCCACCTAACGTTCCCTGTAGCGCTCCCGGAGTGATCAGAAAGTTTCGCGTCGCACGGCCGGTAACGTAGACATTGTTATTTGCGTCGGCCACGATCCCGAATCCGATATCGTTGCCGCCGCCGCCCAACAAAGTTGAAAACAGCAGCGCTCCGTCCCGGTTGAATTTAGAAACGAAAGCATCATCCAACCCGCGCGGTGGCCGTAGCGATCGCTTCGTCGGAAAATCGCCCGAGTTAGACCGGCCCGTGACATAACAATTCCCGGCCGCGTCGGCGGCGATGCCCGAGCCGCGTTCCAGGTTTTGGCCGCCAAGAAACGTCGAGAACACCAGGCCCGAACCGCTGGGATTCAATTTGGTAACGAATGCGTCCGGATCTTTTAGTTGCGACTGCACCGCATTTTTCAAAGGAAAATTCGCGGAACGCGTGAAACCAGTAATGTAAGCGTTGCCGTTGCCATCCACGGTCATCGCATCCGGGTTATCGATCAAGTTTCCGCCGATAAAGGTCGAATAAATGATAGCGCTGCCGGACGGATTCAGTTTGGTAACCACGACTTCGTCGGCGCCGTTACTCTCGGGCTGAAACGCGCCCGGCGTGGTTGGATAATCAAACGAATTGCTTACCCCGGCGACATAGATATTTCCGGCCGGATCGACGGCTGCCGACGCGAAATTCATCATATCGGTGCCCGTGCCGCCCAAATAGGTCGAGAAGACCAATGTGTTAGTGCTTAGATCCAGCTTGCCGGCAACCAGGTCCGGAGCTCCGGCGTTGTTTGGCCGGATCGCGTTGGCGACGGGAAAGTCGCTGGAACTGGCTACCCCAGCAAAGACGACCACGTTGGCGCCTTGATTCTTAACGAAGGTGCACAGGTCGCTTGAAGTGCCGCCCAGATAGGTCGAATAACTCAACGCACCGCTGCTGGTAAACTTGGCCACAAATCCATCGTTGAAGCCGTGATTTGTGCCCTGAAATGGTGTCATCGTGGGAAAGTTGGTCGAGAATGTAAAGCCGGAAACGAAGATCTCCCCGGCCGGACCGAGCGAAATGCTGTACGTTCGGTCGTCGTCGCTGCCACCGAAAAACGTCGAATAGATCAAGCCAGTACCCGCCGGATTAAGGCGGGTAATGAACGCGTCGAAAGTCCCGGCGAACGGCTGAGTCGAGTTGAGCGTAGGGAAATCCCCGGACGGAGTGACGCCCGCGATATAGACCGATCCGCCCGCATCGACCGTGATGCCGAGCCCGGCCTCCATGGTGAAAAGATCGTCGCCCCCGCTTCCGCCCAGATAAGTCGAAAAGACGACCACCGGGTCGATGATCAATTGCTTATTGTGATCATAATCGCCAACGGTGAACCCGACGGTTCTATTCTTATCCTCCGCATTGAGGGAACTAAGGTCATTAAGGACATATCCACCCGTGATCATTTTCCTAACGCCATCGGTCTCTTGATAGATGACGGGCGCATGGTGACGAACCGTTTGTCCGCGGACCTGCACTAATAGGTCGCCGTTCTGCGCGAGCTCGATTCTTTCGGCATTTTCGAAATCGAGCTTGATGACTTGGTGGTTGACCTGAGGTGCGAGCACGAAATCATACTCAAGCTGTCGCTGATCGCCGTAATAGATCATATCGACGCCCGGGTACACGCCCGTGTATTTCACTTTCCCATAAGTAGGCAGGTCATGTTGCCACCGACTGGGATCGTTACCGATATAGTTGTTGATCCGGCCCGGCAACTCCTCCAGCCCTTCGATGATGGGATCCTCGTTCGCAGCCGCGAGTTTCATCTTCAACACTTCGGGTTTCGCATCCCGTGGTCCACTAGACGCGCGGTTCCGGTTCGGCAGCACCAGTTGCGCCTCGTTCTTTTTCAGCAGCAGAGTGTGATTGCCGGCTCTCGAGATAAAATTGGTGGAGGGGTCGGTTTGGCCCTGATTGGCCTCGAAATGCAGCGGTATCCGGCCAAAATTTTCGGCGATGGTTTTCCGCTCTTCGACGCTCAGCGTTTTCTCTTGCGGGACCAGCGGCGGAACAAACCGATCCGTTTTCGTGACGCGCCCGGGAAGCGCAAAAACGCCGACGGCCAGGACTAGGCCGATAAAACCGAAATGTCTGATGTTGAGCTTCATACCGATCACTCCTAGGAAAACAAATGCTTACGGCCGGGGTCCCATTGTTGAAGCAACGTGGGCGGCGGATAGCGCCGAATTCAGATCGGGGTTCTGCTAGCACGGCCAAATTTGGCGGTCGCCGCATTTCCTAACTCCAGCCGGCCTCGATCCGCGGGCGTTGGAGATGTTAGCCGCGACGATGTCCGCCGGGGTGGCCATGTTTCGGAAACAGATTTCTGCAAACCTTGGTAACACATTCGCAGTTCAAATGTAAATTTTCGAGAGCGGGTAGTGCCTTAGCCGAAAGTCGGGTGCAATCAAAAGTAAGGTTTAGTCTTCGCGCCGGAAATCGTCTTTGCGCTGAAGGCGCAGAAAGAAAATAGCCAGATGTAAGGCTTTGCCCAGCTTCTGGGAAAACGACAATACGATCGCCCCCTGAAGGGGCGCCACCCCGTTCTCGCGCACCTTCAGTGCGCCGGAGCAAATTGCGACTTACCAGACGTTTCACGTCTGGCTATTTTCTGTCGGCGTCTTCGACGCGAAGAAATGAAAGCGTGCTTCCATCCTAGCTCGGTCTGCATTTGATTGATTTATCCATTGGCTAACTCTAACTTTTTAGTTCACCCAAGAAAGACAGTTAGGTGCGTGATCAGCAAT
>JBDSEC010000015.1:0-3599 GCA_039920205.1 Pyrinomonadaceae bacterium | reverse complement strand
CCGCGGCCGCAAAGTCCGCCAACAAAACCATTGACACCAACCCTATGGAACGACTAAAAGCTAAGCAACTACTGTGTTCCACTTTTTAGGACCACCTCATACCCCTCCTAAGCATAGGAGGGGAGTTTGGTGCCCCTGATTACACCCCGCAGGCTCAAGCCAACGTTCTTAGGTTTGAAGATTGCCGCGGAATCCGGCAAAATCACTTTCCAGAGTTCGTCAATTGATCTGGCATATGCACCCGACTACAACCATGAAAAATCGAATCGCAGTTTTGTCGCCGCGCCGCTTGCGTTGGTTAGTGTTAGTTCTGTTCGTCGCCTTTGCGATGGTGATCGTTATCCAACGCGGTACGATCTCGACCGCTAAGCTCCCGCCGGCAGAACCCCTAGCCAAGGGCATGGAGAACAAGTTGCCCGAACTGGCGCCCGTACCATCAAAAGTTGGCGTTGGTCAGCGGCTGACCTTTGGTATCGGCGCCATCGATGAAGAGGGTGACGACATCCGGTTGCAATTGGTCCAGCGGCCCGCTTCCGCCAAGTATGATGAACGGTCCCTGACGGTTGATTGGACACCGACGGCCCGCGACGGAAAGATGGGGAATTTCATCATTCAGGTTACGGAAACTCCGCACGACCCGAAGCAAAAACCGCGCACGTTTTCGCACGCATTTTCGATCAAGATCGAACCCAAGCCGGTCCAGTTATTGACCGTGCCGGGTGCGCCGATGGAGGTCGACGCCCTGGTGTCAGTGATCGATCCCGAACGACTTGTCGCCGCCAACGATCAATGGCCGATACTTCGCATGTTCGATCAGATCGCCTCGATCGAAGCGGATAAACAGGTCAAACCGGGTGGTACGATCGCCGGTACGACCGGCGCGGCTTTGTTTCATGACATGTTAAAGAACCTGTCGGTCATGCACCACAACGACACCATCGATCCGGACAGCAAGAATTTTAATCCCGAATTCAAGGCCGAGAACTGGCAACTGATCGCCGTGCGTCCGCGCTTCAATAAACGCGTGTTCGAACTTCGTTTGGTTTACTTTAACGTCGTTGCGGCGGCGCCGGTTTACGTAATGCCGCGCCTGCGCTTGGTCCGGGGCAAGGATGCCGGCCGTCCCGAAGAACAACGGCAAAAGAATAACCGCCTGTTTTCGTTGTTGTTTTATGAGACCTTTTTTGATGGCGAGGAGCTGAAACCATTTGTCGCGAATGATAAACCCGCTTATGGGGTGGCGCTGGCCGACTTTATTACGAAAGTGGTCAATTATCGTGATCCGGATGATCCGGCCATGCGCGCAAATTTTGCGGCCCTGCCGCACAACTCCCGTCTAGGCGGCGGCAATCGGTACGACAGCAACGGCAAGTATCTCTTTGGCGACGGCTGGGCGCTGGGCGCGATGAAGGTCGTTCCGGTGACGCGCGACGGCCGTCAGGTTTTGGCCTTTGCCAATCCGCCGATCGATGGGTTTGCCAGCAGCATCAAGCTGAATGCCGACAGCACCGGTTTTGCTCCGGTGCCGGCCCCGCACTTCAACCCGTCCAGTCCGACCTTCGCAGTGGGTTGGGACGCATTGATCGACGCGGATGATCACGGCAACATCGCCATCCCCGACGTACAGGCGGATGGTTCGGTCAAACCGGGCAACATCGATTCGACGGTGCACGCCTTTGATTACAAATTCCGCTATCTGACGGAAGAGACTTCGCTGCGCGATCCGCGCCGGCGCATTTTCGAGGAACGGGGCATGACCTGTACCCAATGCCACGTCCGTAATTTCGATGATGGTGATGTATTGCTCAGCGCGCGCGATCCGAAAGGTAACCCGGGCGCAGTCCGCAGTATTCCGCGGGTATTCTTTGTGGTGATCCCAACCCTTGGTTTGGGGCGCAACGAATTCATTCGCCGGAATGAAGAGGAGCAGGTGGGTAATCTGCGCGGCGTCATACGCGATTATTTGGGAATTAAGGTCAAACTGAATTCGCCCTTACCGGCGGACTGGCCGTACGATACGCACAAAGGGCGGAGCTAAAGAGGGATATGCAAGACCTTGATAAACGAGAGATTGTCGACGAGATCCTGCTTCCCGTTCGAGAGAAATTCGCCAGCACCGGAATGTCCGAAGAAGAATTGGATGCACTCGTCGAAAGTGAGCGTCAATCGATCTGGGAAAAAAACACGTCAAAGCCTGATCGCTAACGGCGAAGACGTTTAGCCGCGGATTTTCGCGGATTACGCGGATCTGAAGAAGCAAAGAAAAGGGTTTCCATTGCGGAGGTCCTTTTCGTGTCTTTACGATCCGCGTGAATTCCCAATGGCGGCTAATGCCGCAACTCAAAACGCGGCCGCTTCGGTCGCAAAGCTCCCCTCCTTGGACAAGGAGGGGCAAGGGACGCATGCGTCCCGGGGGTGGTTGTTCTGTAAAATCTTAAATCCTTTTCTACAACAACAAGAATATACCGTCAGACGAATTTAAACGACGCCACTCCCCCCCAAAACTACAAACCTTCAGAACAAACGGCGAAAGTTGATCAGCCACCTCCACACCGTTCCGATCACTACCGCCGCAAATAACAGATCGAAATATGGCAGGAAGAAAGGGCGAACAAGTTTAGCCGCGGATTTTCACGGATGATACGGATCTGAAAAAGACAGGAAGGGGCCTCAATTCTTGGCGGAAATTTCAACGCTCGTTGAATTCGAACCTTCCCACTACCTGTTTGAACGTGATCCTAAAGACGGGTTTCTGCAGAACCTTGCCATTGCCGGGAATGCTGGCGTTTTAGTAACACGCGATAATGATCTGCTTGACTTGATGACCGACCGTACAGAAGTGGGCAAAGATTTTCGTCGTCGATTTCGGACCATAAAGGTAATGAAGCCCGAGGAGTTTCTTAGCTTAGTACCCGAGACCTAGGTTGAATCAACCCCCAAACACGCTCACAATTCAATTCTTGGCTAAATTGATTCGCCTTCGACCAAGCCGATCTACAATTGACATTACGGTCGTGGTCGCTAGGATCAACTCGATCGTCGGTATCAACTGCACATATCGATATTCGGTGTGCAGCCACGAATGCACTACCAAGAAATAGATCACCCCCGCCGCCAGCGGCAAGGCGAACGCACGCTGCTCGCGCCGGCGCCATAAGATGATAAATCCGGCGAGGGAAAGCGGCAGGAAAAGGGCCGTGATAAACGGGCGTTGGAATAAGCTCAGGGTATCGCCCGCAATTCGCAGCGGCGCTGGTTCACGGCCGGCGGAAAGCGCTCGTTGATCCATCGCCGGGACCCGCTCCATCCGCAGCATCATCGCCCCGCGCCGAAGCAGTACGGTCGAAAACCAGCCGGGATTGGCGCGCATAATGGCGAAACTGCGGGCCGTCAGGTCGCGGTCACGTTCGATCCCGTCGGGAACAAAGAAGGAATTCGCATATTCGGGCCGGTTATGCCATTTGGCTTCAAGCGCCATCATTTCCGTGTCGGAATGCGGCATGCCAAACTTGGCCTCATGGTCGTAATCGCCGATACCTTCAGCCAGGTTTAAACCCTTGCCGATGGAAACCGGAATGAATTGGCCAAAAACCACATAG
>JBDSEC010000014.1:0-5252 GCA_039920205.1 Pyrinomonadaceae bacterium | reverse complement strand
GATCTGCCCGCCAAGATCCGTAACACTTTGCAATTGGATTATCCGCTGGCGAAGTTGGAATTGATCGTGGCCTCGGATTGTTCGACCGACCGCACGGATCAGATCGTCGGCGAATTTGCCGCGCAAGGGGTCAAACTCTGGCGACAGCCGGAACGGTTAGGAAAAACGGCGGCACAAAATGCCGCGGTCGAGATCGCCACCGGTGAAGTGGTGCTGTTCTCGGACGCGACCACAATGTACGAACCAAACGTGCTCCGGGTGATGATGCCAAACTTTGCCGATTCGTCGGTGGGCTGCGTATCCGGGCGGTTGATCTATGTCGACCCTCATCAAACGGCGACGGGCAAAGGTGCGCGTTCTTACTGGAATTATGAGACGTTCTTGCGCCGGCACGAAAGCCGCGCCGGATCCTTGATCGGAACTTCGGGCTGTTTGTATGCGGTGCGACGTTCGGCTTACTTGCCGATGTATCACGAAGCCTGCAGCGATTTTCTGATCGCTACCAAGATGGTCGAACAAGGGTTGCGGGCGGTGTACGAACCCGATGCGGTCTGTACCGAAGAGACCAACCGTCATTCGAATCGAGAATTGTGGATGCGCGTGCGCGTTATCACGCAGACGATCACCGATCTTTGGCGACACCGGGGCATGATGAATCCGTTTCGGTCGGGCTTTTATGCGGTGCAATTGTTCTCGCACAAGGTTCTGCGTTATTGCGTGCCGTTTTGGCTTTTGATATTGCTGACCATGTCGCTGATCTTGGCACCGCGATCTTACTTTTTTGCGGCTATCGCGGCCGCTCAGTTGGGCTTCTATTTCTTAGCTTTGCTGGGGTACCTGTTCGAACGCGCGGGATTGCGTTTGTTCTTTTTGGACCTGCCGCAATATTTCGTTTTGGCGAATTTGGCCTCGTTGATCGCCTGTTACAAATTCCTTAGCGGTGAACGTTATGCCCGGTGGGAACCGATGCGGGGTGCGGTCGCCAACAATAACACTCCCTAGTTTGAACCGGTCACAGCTTTAACCGATGCTCCGTTCTTGCCCATGACCACCGAATCCAAAAGACCGTCAGAACGCGACGCCGCAAATCGGGCGCCACTGGTCAGCATTGTGATCCCCGCGTACAACGTGGCGGATTACATCGGACAGGCGTTGGACTCGGTGATGACGCAGACGGTGACCGATTTCGAAGTGATCGTGGTTAATGATGGTTCACCCGAGACCGAGACATTAGAGCGCGTGCTGGAACCGTTTCGGAGTCGGATCGTCTATATCCGGCAAGAGAACCGGGGGGTAAGCGGCGCGCGCAATACCGGCATCCGCGTAGCGCGCGGCGAGTTCTATGCCCAATTGGATCCGGATGACATTTGGCAGCCCAATTATTTGGCCACTCAATTGGGCGTGTTGCAAGCGGATCCGACGGCCGATCTGGTCTATCCTAACGCGGTTTTTTTTGGCGACGGGGCCGAAGTCGGCCGTTCGTTCATGGAGCTGTGCCCATCCGACGGAGAGGTCACATTGGAAAAGCTCTTGCGCTTGGAATGCACGGTGATGACGTCGGTTACCGCGCGCCGTGAGGCCATCGTTCGGGCCGGGATGTATGACGAAGCGATCAAGACCGCGGAAGATTTCGACCTATGGCTACGGGTCGCGCAACAGGGAAGCCGCATCGTTTATCACCGCACACCTTTGGTTAGATATCGGCAGCGGGCGGGCAGCCTTTCCGCTGATCCGATACGCATGTTACGCAATGCGCTGGCGGTGTTCGACAAACTCGAGCAGTCGGGCGAACTGAACGATTCAGTGACGGCGGCGCTGGCCGCGGGTCGAAGCAAACTGACCGCGAATTTGCGATTGTGCGAAGGGAAGAACGCTTTTATCTTGGGCGATGTTCCGGGAGCGATCGCCGGGCTCTCCGACGCGAACACGGTTTTGCAGAGCCGCCGCACGGCGCTGCAGGTGCGTTTGTTGCGCTGGTGCCCCGGTTTGTTGTTGCGCGCCTATCAATGGCGTGAACGCTACTGGTGGAAACACGCCACCAGATATTAATGCCGATGCGACTGACTGTGATCGTGACAACCTACAACCGCAAGGAGTTGCTGGACCGTAATTTGGCCAGCCTCTTAGCCGCGCCTATTCCGGCGGGGCTCGAGGTGCGGGTGGCGGTGGCGGACAACAATTCGAACGACGGCACCGCAGAGTTGGTGACCGAGTGGCAACCCCGTTTTACGGGACGGTTGGATTACATTTTTGAACCCGTCCAGGGCAAGTCAAAAGCATTGAATACCGCCATCGCGGCGACCGATTCTGACTTGGTCGCTACTATCGATGACGACGAAGAGATCGAAACCACTTGGTTCCAAACCATCGCGGAAAACTTTACCGATCCGTCCGTCGATTACATCGGCGGACCTTGTCTGCCGCGCTGGGAGGCGGAATCTCCCGATTGGCTGCCCCAGAATTATCGCGGAGTCGTGGGCTGGGTCGAAAGCGGTTCACAACGGCTGCCGTTCGACGATGACTTTCCCGGCATGTTGATGGGCGGCAACGCCGTGATGCGGCGGGCAACATTGGAGAGGGTCGGCGGATTTTCGACCGCCTTGGGCCGGACCGATACGCGGTTGCTGTCTGGCGAGGACGAAGATCTCTATCAACGATTGCGGGATACCGGAGCGCGTGGGTATTTCGTGCCCGAGTTGATCATCCATCACTTTGTACCACGCGCCCGATTGACGCGTCGTTATTTTCGCAGGTGGTGTTTCTGGCGCGGTGTATCCCAAGGTTTGATGGATCGCGACCGGCAAGCACCGGTCAAGTATCTACTTGGCATCCCGCGGTGGCTGTTTGGTACGGCCGCGCGCGGCGCCTGGGCCAAATTGAAAGGACTTTTGCCGACGTCGGTAGATCAGGCCCGCACTTTTGGCGGCGAACTGGACGTGATCACCCTGATGGGCTTCTTTTACGGTAAGCACTGGTACCGGCCCGAGCGCACTTCATGAGCACGATCACTAAAAGTAGCGGTGGCGGCTCGCTGACCGGGCGGGCGATCTGGCTGATGTTCGCTAAGACGATGGCGTTCGGTTTTAGCTTGGTTTTGCCCCTGCTTTTGGTGCGGCGATTAAATATCGCGCAGTTCGGTCTGTACAAGCAAGCCTTTCAGGCGATCGCCACGGCGATCGTGATCTTGCCGCTGAGCTTTGGGATGAGCGCGTACTACTTTCTGCCCCGCGAAGTCGATCCGGTTCGGCGCGGCCAGGTGGTGCTGAATACGCTGCTCTTTAATATTGGCATTGGCGGATTGGTGTTTGCGACGTTGTTGATCCGGCCGCAATTATTGTCCAAGTTGTTCAATAACGTTGAGCTTACCCACTTCGCCCCGTTGGTCGGCGCCGTGGTCATGTTGTGGATATTCTCGGCTTTTCTGGAGATCGTAAGTGTCGCCAATGAAGAGCAACGGTTAACGCCCGTGTTCGTGATCTCGGCGCAGTTTACCAAAACGGCTCTATTGGTGGCCGCGGCGACGGCGCTGGCAAGCGTGGGCGCGTTGTTATGGGCGGCGTTGATCCAAGGATTGATCCAGTCCGTGGTTTTAATGCTCTATTTGCGTTCGCGGTTCCCCGGATTCTGGCGGCACTTCAATTTCAGCTTGTGGCGCGCGCAGTTCGCCTATGCCCTGCCGTTCGGATTGTTGGGGATATTGTGGACCACGCAAACCGATCTGCACACCTATTTTGTTTCACAAAGATTCGGAGCCGAAATGTTCGCGGTTTATGCGATCGCCTGTTTCGATATTCCATTGATCGGAATATTGGCCGAATCGGTGAATTCGGTGATGATCCCACGCGTCAGTTTATTGCAAAGCCAAGGTAAGTCGGACGAGATCATCGGAATGGCGGCCTCAGTGATGCGCAAACTCTCGAGTATCTATTTCCCGCTCTATGCGTTCTTGATGTTGTTGGCCAGCGAGTTCATTCATCTACTCTTCACGGCAAAATTTGCGGCCAGCGTACCGCTCTTCCGGGTGAATCTGACGCTGTTGCCGCTGGCCATTGTCGCCTTGGATGCGATCGTGCGCGCGCACAAAGAGTTGGGACGGTTTCTGCTGGTCGCCCGCGTGATCTTGTTATCGGTGATGGTTGGTGCGCTTTGGTTCGGCGTGCGCCATTTCGATCTGTATGGAATGATCTGGATCGTGATCGGCTTTGCAACGGTCGAACGCGTTATCGTAACTGTGCGAAGTGGCGCGGTGTTGGGCGTCGGCGTTAAGGACCTGCCATTATTAGTGGATGTGGGAAAGATCGCACTCGCGACCTTGGCCGCGGCCGCACCGACCTATGTTATGCGCATGATGCTATTGCACCAGCATCCGCTGGTTGTCTTGGCCGGGTGCGCGACGGCCTTTGGTCTAACTTATCTTTGCGCGCTGCTGGTGTTGCGCGTTCCGTCGGCGACCGAGCGCGAACTTTTCTGGCGCAAGTTCGGGAGCCTGCTGGGCCGACCCGCGTCACCCAAGGAAACCTTGGACCAGGTAGTTTGATCCTATGTGTGGAATAGCCGGATTTGTGGTACGCGATCATGCCGCGCCCGTTGAGGGCCGTGTGGCCTTGTTGGGCCGCATGTGCGATGTGATCCGGCATCGTGGGCCTGACGACCAAGGTACGATGGTCGCGGGACGCGCGGCCCTGGGCATGCGCCGGCTTTCCATCATCGATGTCACGGGCGGTCATCAGCCGATCTATAACGAGACCGGCCAAGTCTCGATCGTCTTTAACGGCGAGATCTATAACTTTCAAGAATTGACCGATGATCTGAAGCGGCGCGGGCATAGTTTCCAAACCAACTCGGACACCGAGGCGATCGTTCATGCGTACGAAGAGTTTGGCTTGGATTGTGTGCAGCGGTTGCGCGGTATGTTCGGGCTGGCGATCTGGGACGCAGATCAGCAGAGCCTCTTTCTGGCCCGCGATCGGGTCGGCAAAAAGCCCTTGTATTACACCTTGACCCGCGGCGGGGATCTGGTCTTTGGCTCCGAACTGAAATCTTTGCTTGAGCATCCCGAGGTCGAGCGCGAGGTCGATCCTCGTGCGTTGGATGCGTATCTCTCGTTTGGTTACGTGCCTGATCCGTGGTCGATCTTTCACGGTATCCACAAACTGGCACCCGGGCATTTGCTCACTTTCATTGATGGCGAGATCACCATCAAAGAGTACTGGGACTTTCCCTTTGAAGCCGTCGAGGAAAAACCCGAATCG
>JBDSEC010000013.1:0-2644 GCA_039920205.1 Pyrinomonadaceae bacterium | reverse complement strand
GAGGGGGAGCCGGAAAAATCAATCGGGGTTTGGTTGCGGCCCGTCAGGGCTGCGCTGTGGTCTCTGTCCGCTCTGTGGTGCATTCTGTTTTGAATCGAATTCGAGCGGGGCGCAAACTGCCAAGGTGGTGACTTGGTGTGATCGAACCATGATCAAGACGGCAATAAGCGACGGCGATCCAATTCACTTCAGGTGCTTTTCGAAAAAACTGAACACCCGTTGATATTCATCCGTCCACGATTCGGGCCGGGTAAAGCCGTGGTTCTCGGACGGGTAGAACATGGCTTCGAACTTGTCGGTTTTGCCCAGTTCGATCAGCTTCTGCACGAGTTTCATACTGTCCTGTACGTGTACGTTGTCATCCACCAGCCCGTGAAGGATCAACAGCGGCCGGTTCAGTTGTTCGGCGTACGAGATGGGAGAGCTGCGTTTGTAACCTTCCGGATTCTTGTCCGGATAACCCAACCGTTCGGTGGTATAGACCGGCGACGACGCAAAGTAGAGCTTCCAATCACCGACGGGACGCAACGCGGCCGCACAAGCGATGTATTCCGGCGCGCGCATGGCCGCCATCTCGGCCATGAACCCGCCGTAGCTACCGCCGTACATTCCCACGCGGGTCTTATCGACCGCGTAATTCTTAACCAAGAAATCGATGCCGTCCAGATGATCTTGCAGATCCAGACCGCCGAGGAAATCGTAAACATCGGTCCGCCAATCGCGCCCGTATCCGGCCGATCCGCGATAATCAATGTCAAGCACAACGTAACCATTTTGCGTCAAGATGGTATTGAACATCGCCTCGCGGTAATAGTTGTTCCATCCGTTGATCACGTTTTGCAGATAGCCCGCGCCATGCACAAAAACGACGGCCGGGTATTTCTTTGACTTATCAAAACTCGCCGGAGTGTAGATGCGAGCCTTTACCTTTTTGCCATCCTTCGCGGCAAATTCAGTGAATTCGGGTTTGGACCAGTTGATCTGCGAAAAACCGGCCGGGATCGATCTCGTTAACCGGCGAGGTACCGACACGCCGCGGCAATTCGTGCAGACGCGCATGGCATAGAGTTCGGTCGGCAAATTCCACTCTGAATGTTCGTAAAGCAAATACTCGCCATTGTGGGAGAGATCTGGGCTCGTGTTCATACCCTCTGAATCGAACAAGGGGTATTGCTTACTGCGGTTCAGATCCAATATGGTGATCGTTCGTCCGGCGGTTGATCCCTCGGTGGATGAAAAAAGTATCTGCTCGCCATCCGGCAACCAGTTGGCCCAATTGACCTCCCAATTCCCGCGCGTCAACTGTTCGACCGGGGCAGGAGCCCCGTCTTTTCCAGGCACCAGCGAGATCAGATAGAGATGGTTAGATCCATCTCGCTCCGATCCGAAGAGCAAGCGGTCGCCTTTGGGCGACGGTTCGACAATTCTTGAAAGACCCGCTACCCAGTTGGCGTCGGTCTCTTCATTTATCAACGTCGCTACGCCGTCGACGGGGTTGACCCGGAACAGCTGCCGGCGCTTGGTATCGCGATCGATGCGATCGACGATCAGTATCGAACCGTCATTGGTCCAGCGGAGTCCGCGAATATAGTACGAACCTTCGGCCGCGGGTAATTTCGCGCTGACCGGTTTGGCCGTGCTTCCGTCTGTTTTGGCGAGTTGCACCGTCTGATCCGACCAACCGCGCCGGAAGGTTGGTCCGGAAACGTACTCGCCCAAATAGTTGGGGACGATCAGTGCCTTTTGCTTCGTCGTATCCGATGCGACGTAAGCCATCGACTGCCCGTCTTCGGTCGGCGTCACGCTGCCGATCGATGTACCGCCGGCCGGATTGTTGGGCGCGGTACCTTCTTTAGTGAGCTGGATCAGACCCGGCTGGTCCGTGCGCATGACAAAAACGTTACCGTTCGATTGGTAAAGCACGCGCTTTGCGTCCAGCCAACGCGCGCCGGCTTCGGAGGCGTCGGTCCGGGTGATTCGAATTGGAGACGCTACGTCACCGGTCGCTATTACTAAATAGAGATCGCCTTTTTGCGTAAAGACCAATTGGGTTGAATCGGTGGACCATTCCAAATTGGAAATGGTCTTTTCCCGGGCCAATTGAAACGCGTCTTTGGGAGGACCGGTTGTTGTCGCTGGTTCCGGCGTTGCGATGGTCGTTGCGCTGACCAAAAGCCGTGACGCGCCACCCTCCGTAGCCACGACGTAAAGATCGCGCGGCTCGACCCCTTGCGCGTTCCAGGTGAACGCGACCCATCTTCCATCCGGCGAGATCTTCTGCCCTTCGGGCCGCATTCCCGCGATCGAAGGTTCCGCCATGATCTGGCGGACGGTTAAGGATGATTGCGCCACGACGACCTGCGCAGCAGTGAACATCGCCAGGATAAGGGCAAAGCAAAATGATCTGATTCGGACGGTCTGTTTCATTCCGGTAATGATGACGGCGCAGTTTTTCAAAACATTTGTTTCTATCTTTTGTGAGAACAAGTCCGAGTGGTCCACACGATCTCGGCAAACGTAATGTCGTTAAAAGGCGCCTCTAAAAAACGGTCCAGACTACCATTGACCCGACTTAGGTTCAGTGTTTTGGGTGGATCAATAACAACCACGCGAGTGTAAAGGACGACATTGTCAAACCTCAATT
>JBDSEC010000012.1:0-10572 GCA_039920205.1 Pyrinomonadaceae bacterium | reverse complement strand
ACTTCGCGCAAACGTCGCGAGCTGCCTCTAACTGGCCCGCCCGCACCAACGCGAAACAGAGATAGTAATCAGGCATCCCCAGTTGGGGCATCATTTCGAGCCCGCGCCTTAATATCGGAACCGCTTCGTCAGAGCGGCCCAGGTGGTCCAAAGCACTGCCCAACTGTAGGTAACCTTGTGGGTAGTTCGGCGCAAGTTCGATCATTTCACGGGCCTTGGCCGCCGCGTCGTGAAATTGCCGGTTCTGATAGAGCGTCCAAGCCGTTAGGGTCATCGCGCGTGGTGAAAGCGGTGTCAACTCTTCGGCCCGGTAAATGTGCTTCAGGCCCTCCTCGCTACAGCCAGAGCCGGTTAGAACCGCGGAAAGCCATTCGTGGGCATAGGAATTGTTCGGATTTAATTCAAGGGCCCGCCGATAAAGCTGTTCGCTTTTGGCCCACTCTAATGCCCCATTAGCCGTCAGGCCCAAGGCCGCGTAGGCTTCGCTTAGCTCCGGATCGATCGCCAGCGCAGCATTCGCCGCCGTTTCAGCTAACGGAATGGAGGTGCTCGCGGGCATCACACCAAAGATCCCCGCCCAGTTGTAGAAATCGGCTAGCCCAACCTGGGCCAGGGCATACTGAGGGTCCAATTGGATCGCCAATTGAAACGCATCATGCGCCTTACCCAAAGCATCCTTAGTAAGCTTGTTCCAAAAAAACCGGCCGCGCATGTAGGCTTCGTAAGCCTGGGGATTGTCCGTTCCGCGTTTGCTTAAGCGCTCGCGATCCTCGCCCGTTAAATGCGGAACCAGAGCTTCCGTGACCTGTTCCGAAATTGAATCTTCCAGGGCCAAAACGTCATTGGCATTTTCGTCAAAAGACCGGGCCCAACGGGTGGTGTTGTCCTTGACGGACAGCAATTGCACGCTCACGCGCACCCGATCGGCTACGCGTCTGAGCGATCCGTCAACGACAAAATCGACCCCGAGTTCCCGGCCGGCGGCAAAGGAATCCGAATCATCGCCGTATCGCAAGACCGAACTGGTCGGCCGCACCACAAATCGCCGCACATTTGAAAAGCGCGAGATCAAAGAATCCGCCAGCCCCACCCCTAAATAATCCTCTCCGGAATCGTCTGACGGGCGCGAACTCAACATCTTGAAGGGTAACACAGCGATCGTTCGACTATTATTACCCGTGGTCGCATCCGTTTCCGCCGAATCGCGATACACCATCGGGTTGTGCGTTCGCCGCAGCAGCTCCAAATAGCGCGGGTCGGTCCGGATCGGATCTAATTTGGGGTCGGTACCAAACCAGATCATCCACTCGTCGCGATTCGCCAATGACTTTTCAAACCATTCAAAGGCCTGATCGATCTCGCCCACGGCCACGTGCGCCATGGCTCGAAAGAAGGGCATGACGTACTCGGTTTCCGTCCGCTGGATCAGTTTGTCCCGGACCTTTCTAGCCTCATCGATCTCGCCCGCGTCCCGCAGGGCGAAACAGAGCAGGTAGTCCGCCATCGCGCTCGGCATCATTTCCGCGCATTTTCGTAAGGCCGCGATCGCCTCGGCGGTTCGTCCCGCTTGTTCGAGCGCATTGCCTAGATGAAAGTAGCCCTGCGGAAACTGCTCTTCCATTTCCAACACCTTCTCGGCGTGCGCGACCGATTCTTCGAACCGGCGCGATTGATAAAGCGTCCACGCGGTCATCAGAACATTCCGATGCGAGTCCGGATCTAGTTCCTCGGCGCGTCGGACCGCCGCGACCCCTTCGCTAAACCTACCGGTGGTAGTGTAGAGATAGGATTCGCACTCGTGGGCATGAGGATAATTCGGATTCAAGTCCAAGGCGCGCCGGACCAGTGGTTCCGCGGCTTCCCAATCCAGATCGTAGCAAAGCGTGGCAAACGCTAAGGCCGCATAGGCCTCACCCAAATTGTCATCCAATTCCAAGGCTCGTTCCGCCGCCGCTTTGGCCCGGGGTAAACACTCGCTGGCCGACCTGACGCCGATAACGCTGATCCAGTTATAGAAATCCGCCACCCCCACCTGGGGCAGGGCATAGTTCGGATCCAACGAGATGGCCAACTCGAAACTGGCCAACGCTTTCCGCAGCGATTCGGGGGTAAACTGATTCCAGAAATACCGTCCGCGCAAACACATTTCGAACGCCCGCGAATTATTGGTGCCGCGTTTCCGCAAGCGCAGTCGGTCCGTGTCGGTCAGTTGCGGGAGCAGCGCCTCGGCCACCAATGCGGAAACGGAATCCTCTAGTTCAAGTGCATCTTTTGACTCTTCATCGAATTGGCCGGCCCACACGCTGGCACCGGTGCCGACTTCAAGCAATTGCAACGACACACGCATCCGCTTTCCGACCAACCGAATGCGTCCGTCCAGGACGAACGCTACGCCGAGCTCGTGTCCGGCCGCCAACGGGTCGACGGTATCGCCGCCATACTTAAGCACCGCACTGGTAGGCCGCACCGCTAAGCCGCGAATGCCGCTGAGTTTGGAAATGACCGCGTCGGCCAGGCCAAAACTTAAAAAGCTGGAGTCGGTGTCGCCGTCGCTAGCTGGATTCAACACGCGCAAGGGAAGCACCGCGATCGACTTTCTCTGCGTCGGCGGAGCCTCCGCGGTCGTTTGACGCGATCGTGAATGTCGCAATACCACCGGCGCCAACACGGGCTCGCCGCGCACATAACGTAAAATGTCATCGCGCAACGCCGCGGCCGTTGGATAACGTTGGGCGGGATCCTTCTGCATCGCATACAGAACGATGTTGTCTAAACTCCCGGCTAATTCACGACGCAGCCCATCGATCGTCTCGTGACGCATCTCGGCCAAGTGGGTGATGGTCAGCGCCTCGTGATCGACATAGCTGACGGGCAAAGACGGTTCGGAACGGCTGACGGCGGTGCTGGGTAATTCCGGCAGATCTTCAATAATGGCGCGCGCCATGTCGTGCGGCATACGGCTGCGGAACCGGTAGGGACGGTGTCCCGTCAACAACTCGTAAAGTATGACCCCGAGACTATAAACGTCACTGAGAAAAGTTAGGGGGAGTCCCTGTACCTGTTCCGGGCTGGCATATTCGACCGTCATCAACCGCATAGCGGTGGCGGTTTGGGCCGCCGAGTCGGAATCGGCTTCGGGGTCCAGCAATTTGGCGATACCGAAATCTAGCAGTTTGGGCACGCCGCCCGCCGAAACTAGAATGTTGGTCGGCTTCAGATCGCGGTGCAGCACTTTTTTCTGATGCGCATAATCGACCGCGTCGCATACGCGCAGAAACAAGCGCAAACGATCCTTGATGTCCAACCGGTTCAGGTCGCAGTGTTGATAGAGCGGTTGCCCCTCGATGTACTCCATCACAAAGTAGGGCCGGTCGTCATCGTTCGTGCCGCCACCCATCAGATGTGCGATGTGCGGATGATCCAAGGCGGCGAGGATCTGCCGCTCGTTGCGGAACCGGCGGAGGATAAAATCGGTATCCATGCCCCGCTTGACCAGCTTGATCGCCACGCGGTGACGAAATTCGCCGTCGATGCGCAGCGCCTCGTAAACGGCGCCCATGCCGCCGCGGCCGATCTCGCGCTGGATGCGATATACCCCCATCACCTGGCCGATCATCGGATCACGATCGTCGTCGATCAACGCGGCCAGATCCTGCAGGCCGCTACGGTCGAGCATTGATTCCTCGATAAAATCGCCCGACTCGTCGTATTGGACCAGCAGCTTGCCGACTTCGCGGCGCAGGTCATCATCACCGGCGCATTCGCTTTGCAAATACGCAGCGCGTTCTTCGCCCCGGGGCAGATCCACGGCGGACTGGAAGATGTTTTCGATCTTTTGCCAGCGTTCGGGCGTCATCGACATGCGGCAAATAGAGGCGTCTTCACAATGGTTTATTTGTTACCCCATGACCTATGGCCATGCGATCTTTAATCGAGAGATCACGAGAATTAGGTACGCGCGGATTATCCTAAAAAATGTCGGCGCAAAGCAAGCACGAAGCACGAGGCGCAGGGTTTTGGGGGTTAGGTGTTGGGTGTTAGGTGTCGGGTAGAACCGCGTGTATTGAGTTCCGGCTTGCAAAAACAAATTTGAGCGTAAGTGTTAAACGGCGGTTGGATCCCAAAGGAAATGACAATTCACGCTAGCTTCCACGATTTACCCGGGAGCGCGGACATCCTTGTCCGCAAGCTTGCGAAACAAGCTAAAGTAAACCCGGATTCAAATTTCGTGAAACCGTTGATTTCCCATAAAAACCGCGAATCTTGCCTCATTGTTTAAACATTGCAAATACATTGCAAAAATATGTTGTGCACATTGCGAATTACGGCTATTCTATTTGCTGGAGGTCGTTCTTTTAATCTCGCGGCCTGCGCCCGCCTGCGACCTCTGCGGTTCAAAGTCTCCACGGTCACTGCCCGGTACGGTGTTCAACGCCCCCCGAGTAATCCATCAAACGAGATAGAACTGGCCAGTTTCGCGCCGATCGGGGCATGTTGCTCTGGATCTGGCCACACCGGCGTGTTTTCCGCACGCGTGCCCGATGAATTTTCGCCCCATTCCCAAGGTCTACTCATTCTGTCTGCGCGCTCTTTTGGCGGCGCTATTGCTGTCGCTCGCCCTGTTGGAAGCCACGCCTTACTTCACTCCTTCGGGTCTGGTCTGCATGATCATGGTCGGAACCCTGGTTGCGGCCGATCTGGGGATCGCGATCTGGGGCGTCATTGTTCTTCACCATCGCAACCGCGAATTGGAATCGAAGGTAAACGAGCGAACCATTGAGTTGACCCGCGCGAATCAAGAATTGACCGCAGCGAAGGATCTGGCCGAACGGGCCACCCAAAGCAAGAGTGCATTTTTGGCCCACATGAGTCACGAGATCCGTACGCCGATGAATGGCGTAATGGGTGTGACCAACATGTTGCTGGATACCGGATTAAACCGGGAACAGCGAGGTTTTGCCCGGACCATCCAATCCAGCGCTGACTCGCTACTAAATATTATCAACGACATTCTCGATTTTTCGAAGATCGAGGCGGGTAAGCTGGATTTCGAATCTATCGATTTCGATCTGCGCGAGTCCATTGATGATGTTGTCCCTTTGTTTGTCGAGCGTACCCGGCGACAAGGCATCGATCTGGTCGTTGAGGTGGACGTTGCGGTGCCGTCGGTATTACGTGGTGACCCGGGCAGGTTGCGACAGATCATTTTAAATTTGGTGAGCAACGCCCTAAAGTTCACCGAACACGGGCAGGTGACGATCAGCGTTTCCTTGCGCGCTCAAACCATTGATGAATTGCTGCTTCATTTTGTCGTAAGCGACACGGGCATCGGGATCAACCCGGCGAAGATGAAAAGCCTGTTTAAGGCTTTCTCGCAGGCCGATTCTTCGATCTCGCGAAATTATGGAGGTACCGGTTTGGGGCTGGCCATCTGCAAACAATTGGTGGGTTTGATGGGTGGCGAGATCGGCGCGGAAAGTAAGGTTGGTCAGGGTTCCAGTTTCTGGTTTACCGCTCGGTTTGGGTCGGCAGCCGATCAGGTCGATGGTAGCGACGGCGCCCGAAATGGTTTGGAAGGATTGCGCGCGCTTTCGATAAAGTACGCGAACGGCAACCGAAATCCGTCGTCGAGCGGTCACTCCGAACGGTCGCTTCCGGCGGCACCCCTGGGCCGAACGAGACCGTCTGATGTGGCCCCGGATACCGCTATAAGCGCGGGCAAGATCCTTTTGGCCGAAGATAATTTGGTGAATCAGATGGTCACGGCGCATAACCTGCATAAGCTGGGATATGAAGTTGAAACCGTCACCAATGGGATCCAAGCGATGTCCGCCTTGGCCCAACGTTCGTATGACCTGGTTCTGATGGATTGTCACATGCCGTTGATGGATGGGTTTGAAACGGCGGCGGCGATCCGCCGCGAGCGACACAGTTCGTTCTGCGATATCCCGATCGTTGCTCTATCAGCGAGCGCCATGCCCGAGGAACGGGAACGCAGCGTCGAAGTCGGCATGAATGACTATTTGACCAAACCGTTCAAGCCCGTTCAATTGTGGCAGGTCTTACAGCGCTGGGTACCCGGCTCCCGAGTGGTCGCGAAGTCGATCCCCGTGGCGCCCGACCGCACCGGTTCGGCCCGCGAGTTTCTGGACCAATCTGTACTTAACGACTTGCGTGATCTCGGCGGCGAAGATGATGCGGGTCTTTTTGCCGACCTGCTTTCCGTGTTTCTGAACGAAACGCCACAACGGATCGCGGAAATGCGGGCAGCCGTCGCCGGCGAAGATCGTGGCGCGGTCGGACGCGCGGCGCACAAGCTACGCGGCAGCAGCGGGTGTTATGGCGCTGTTCGCATGACGCGTTTGTGTGAATCGTTGGAAACATCGGCTTTGACGGACGAACTGCTCCAATTAGAACGCACCGTGCACGAATTGGAAGTCGAATTCAACCGCGTCGCGCCGCTTTTGCGCGCGGAGACGCTCGTGATGGCTTAGAGTTCATAATCCGTTTAGAGGCGGTCTGTGACCGCCGTTGATGGGGGAACCGCACTACCAGATTAAGAAGTTTTGCCACAGAGGACACAGAGGGGAATTTGGTCATTTAGTGATTGAATCATTGTGTTTACGTTGATTCGGAATTGCTGACAATCATTCAGCGCGCAAGCTTGGTTTCAATGACCCAATTCCCAAATGATTCAATCGCAAAATTCTCTCTGTGCTCTCGGTGTGCTCTGTGGCTTATTTCCGCCTAGCAGGATATCCCCTTCAGGTTGGCAAATCCTTGCGCCAACGCTTATGATTCAAGTCAAGCAGAATAATTTTTTATAGCTAGGCTTGGTATCAAACATGAGCAATTTTTTCGGTGTGCGTCTGCGCTCCGTTCATTTCGCAATTCTCCTGGTTGCGATCGTGTCACAAACCTTTTCCACCTATGCCCAGCGGCGCCAGACCCCCGAGCCGCCAAAGGTGCTAGATCAAAAGGCGCTGGATGAATTACGCCGGCTGCAGCAGGCCTCGATGGCGAATGATTATGCCTACCGGCAGGTTGCCCATCTTACCAACAACATCGGTGCACGTTTATCCGGATCGCCCCAGGCGCAACAGGCGGTCGAATATGTCGCGGCCGAGATGCGTAAGCTGGGTTTGGACGTGCGCTTAAGCAAGGTGAAGAACGTACCGCACTGGGTGCGCGGAACCGAGACGGGCGCGCTGGTGCAATTCCCCGGCATGGCGACAGCCACCACGCAGAAGATCGTCCTGACTGCGTTGGGTGGTAGCGTCGCGACCCCCGCCGATGGCATCACCGCCGAAGTGGTCGTGGTCAAGGATTTTGCCGAACTCCAAGCGATGGATCCCAAAAAGGTCGCCGGCAAGATCGTTCTGTTCAATCATAAATTCGACAAGTTGATGGCCGCCGAAGGCCAAGGCGGGCCTGCTTATGGACAAGCTGTGGCTTATCGCGGCGGTGGTCCGGGGGCGGCGTCGCGCGCGGGTGCGATCGCTTGTTTAGTGCGGTCGGCTGGTGGATCGCAAAATCGATTGGTACACACGGGCGCGACCTTTTATCCCGACGGCGTCACCAAGATCCCGGCGGCCGCAGTGTCTAATGAGGACGCTGAATTGATGGGCTACTTGGCCGCGCAGGGCACGGTCAAGATGCATTTGGTTTTGACACCGCAAATGCTGGACGACGTAGAAAGTTACAATGTGATCGCCGACCTGAAGGGGAGCGAGCATCCAGAGCAGATCATTATCGTTTCCGGTCACTTGGACTCGTGGGACCTGGGAACCGGTGCGATCGACGACGCGGCGGGCGTCGTGGTCGCGATGCAAACCGTGCAGATGATCAAGGCGCTGAAATTGAAACCAAAGCGCACCATTCGTTTCATCGCTTGGATGAATGAAGAGAACGGCTTACGCGGCGGACGCGCCTACGCGGAAGACGAGAAGGACAACATCGCTAATCATTTTGCGGCGATCGAAAGCGATCTGGGCGCGGGTCATCCGCTGGGCTTCAATTTGACCGGTAATCCCGAGGCGCTGCCTTTGCTGATACAGATCTCGCAAGTATTGCAGGACACGGGTGCCGGATTGTCGCGTATGGTTGACGGGGGCGAGTCCGACATTTTCCCTTTGATGTCGCTTGGGGTTCCATCATTCGGTTTGTGGCAGGACAGCCGATTCTATTTTAATTATCACCATACCGAGGCGGATACTTTCGACAAGATCGACCCCCACGAATTAGCCGAGAACGCGACCGTGATGGCGGTGCTGGCCTACGGTTTGGCAGAGATGGATGGAACTTTGCCGCGGACGGCGCCGAGGAATTGATTAATTGAGTCATTGGGTCATTGATTCATTGGCGTGATAGGTACGGTGCTAGAATTTCTCGATCATACGTTTTTGTGATAACGGATTTTTACAATGATTCAATGACCCAATGTTTCAATGACAAATTATAAAAGGACTTTCTTTCATGGCTACATATACACCGCCGCCGTATTTTCCGCAGAGTTCGTTGCAACCGAACGACCCGCATAAGTATCGCAAGTTCAAGCTGATCGTGGCTTCGTTGATCTTGTTGGCTCTGTTGGTCCTGGGCGGCCTGGTTACTGGTATCGTTTTCCTGGTCAAATGGCTGGTGTGAGTTACCGCTTGCCTTGTGATGGTCGAGATCGGGAACAACCTGGCTAAACATGAATCAAACCATTCCTCGCCGCAAACTTCATCGCATTGTGTTCGTCGCAGCCGGTTTCTACAACATTCTTTGGGGGTTGTATGCGGCGTATGATCCGCAATGGCTCTTCCGCTTTGCGAAGATGCCGCTCGCGAATCATCCCGAGATCTTTGCTTGTATGGGGATGGTGATCGGTCTTTATGGCTTGATCTATTTCGAGGTCGCGCGTGTTCCCGAGCGGGGTTGGGTATTGGCGGCCGTCGGTCTGTTCGGCAAGATCTTTGGTCCGATCGGGATGGCTTGGTTGATCTTTAGCGGCACTTGGCCGCTGGCCGCCGGTGTTTTATGCGTGACCAACGATTTGATATGGTGGGTGCCGTTCGGGTTGTATCTGTATGACGCGTGGCCCTGGTTTCGGCGGGAAGTTGCGCGAAACGCGCGCGTCGATGAAGGGGTTAAAGGGTGAGGAGCGTCTTAAATCCACCGCAATGTGCTACCTGAGTTGTACTATTCAACTAGCCCGAAGGGCGGCATAGTGTAGCCGTGGGTGAAGGCTTCGCGGAACCCACGGTAAGCGGAAACAAGATCGGAGCCCGTTTTTTGGGCGGCAGAGGTTCGGACGTTTCGTCGCCCACTTGCGTGGGCTACGGAAAATCATAAGAAAGCGCAGTCGAGTCAACCATCGGACCCTCCCCCAGCCCCTCCCAAAGGGCGGGGAGCAAGTAAACGCGAAACGCGCCGGGCCGCGGGGCAAGAGTCGAGGAACATTCGAAGTGTGGATTCGGATGTGAGCAGTTTAGATTGATCGGGCACTTTGCGAAAGTTGCGATCGACAGACTAACAGTCTGTCGTACGTTATTTAATGAAACGAAAGATCTTCGGCACATTACGGCGCGTGGCATTCTTGTTGCTCGTCGTGTGGACGGTGGTTTCGCTGGTCACGATTCTTATTGAATTGGTGCCCGGCGATCCCGCGGCCGCGATCCTGGGCGACCAGGCAACGCCGGAACAGATCGCTGCGTTTCGCGAAAAGCACGGCTTGGATCGACCGCCCTTCTTCTTCTCGTTTCCGCGCGATGAACAGGGGAGTCGCCACTTTGTTTGGCATGGAGCGAGCAATCGCTATGTGGAATATTGGCGAGGGTTACTGCACGGTGACCTGGGCAAGTCTTTTCGCACCGGCGACGATGTTCTGACCTTGATCAAGGAACGTTATCCGCGCACGATCCAACTCGCCCTGGCGGCGTTGTTGATCGCGGTGGCTTTGGCCATCCCGCTGGGGGTGATCGCGGGCAGATATAAGGGTACCTGGATCGACAACGTCGCGTCGGTCATTGCGCTGGTCGGGATCAGCTTGCCTGGCTTTGTTATTGGTCCAACCCTGGTCTACCTGTTCGCCGTCAAAGTGAATTGGTTCGCGCCGACGGGCAGCGAATATTGGATCGACATCGTTTTACCGGCGTTTACCTTAGGGGCTGCGCTGGCGGCGATCTTAACGCGTATGGTGCGTTCGTCGGTGATCGAAGAATTAGGCGAAGATTATGTCCGCACGGCTCGGGCGAAGGGGTTGAGCGAACGAAAAGTATTATTCAAACACGTCCTGAAAAATGGTTTGATCCCGGTGGTGACGGTGCTCGGGTTGCAGTTGGGGGTCTTACTGGCCGGCGCGATCATCACGGAAAAGATCTTCGGCTGGCAGGGTATCGGGTTGCTGCTGGTCGATGATGGTATCGGCAAGCGCGATTACCGGTTGGTGCAGGGCTGCGTACTGGTGATCAGCGTGACCTACATTTTGGCGAATACGTTGACGGATATGGCCTACCGGTGGTTGGACCCAAGGATCAGAGTGCAGTAGGGAAAAGGGTAGACGGTAGACGGTAGACGGTAGACGGTAGA
>JBDSEC010000011.1:0-11981 GCA_039920205.1 Pyrinomonadaceae bacterium | reverse complement strand
ATGCCGTCGTAATGAACTTCTGCCCGCTAAAATCAAACGGGTGCTCTAAGGAGGCTTGTATGCGATCAGCAACTTCCGTTGATTCGGTGATCGAAGAGATCCCATCTAACAAAATGGCAAATTCATCACCTCCCAGTCGCGCGACTGAATCGACGGAACGAATACACTCTTCCAATCGGCGCGATAGTTCTACCAATAACTTGTCACCGCTGTCATGACCCAGGCTGTCGTTGACCACTTTGAACCGGTCAAGATCCAAAAAGATCACCGCGAATCGATACGTGTCAGTGCGTTTCGCGCGTTCGATCGCCATACTCAATCGGTCGGCAAACAATGTTCTATTCGGAAGTCCGGTGAGGGCATCGTGAAATGCGGCATGATGGATCAGCTCTTCGGCGACCTTGCGGTCTGAAATATCTTGGATCTGAAAGATCACATGGCGTGGTGAACCCTCGAGATCGCGAATCAACGAAGCGCTTTGTAGTACCCAAACGGTATTTCCCCGTTTATGGCAATAGCGCTTTTCCAACTGGTAAGTCGGAATTTTGTTTTCCAGCAAATTGCTCAGATTGACTAGGTCGTTCCCCAGATCGCTCGGGTGAGTAATGGACTGAAAACCAGCTTTTAACAACTCAGCTTCGTCGTAGCCAAGCATTTTGCATAATGATTCATTGACCTGAAGCCATTTGCCGTCGGGTGCCACGACCGCCATTCCCGCCGCATGGTCAAAGGCGTTGCGGAAATAGAGTTCGCTTTCTTTTAGCGCTAGTGCGATCCGTTCCTGCTCGGCAATATGATGCGATAACTCGTTGACGTGCTTGTGGGCCAGATCGGCTTGCACTGCCGCCGATTCCACGTTTTTTAAGTAGGTCGTATAGGTGAAATAAACGACCGCAACGATGGGCATCGCGACCAGAAATCCATATATTCCAACTAGATCGATACCCCTGGCGATGATGCCGGCGGCAGACGCTCCGGCAAAAGAGGTGATCGAGGTCCAAAGGAAATTATCCTTCCACATTCTCCAGATCGGCGTACGTGAACGAAGGGCGACCGCAATGGCGACTAAGCCTGAATTGACGATGTATTGGACCAACCCCATCAAACAAATTGCCGCAATGTATTCGCCGGTAAATTCATGACGTAGCAGCGACGGGGTATGTCCGAATACGAGTCGCAGCGTCCATACCGTTACCGTGGTTGAAATGGAAAATATAGCGACATTGGCCGCCAAAGTAGTGCGAGTCTTGGTCAAACGACACGAAGCAGCTACCGCATCGCAGGTCGACAACAAAACGCCGGCTTCACCACCAAACATCAAGATCGAAAGAAAAATGAACGTATCCGAGACAGAAATATGACCCTTCACGCGAGGGATCTGGACCATGATTCGCGAAGCAAAAACGAGAGTGACGAGCCCAAAAACTAAATAACTAAAACCTAGGTCAAACAGATTGGCCCGTACTAAAGATACGAAGAAGCACACCGCTCCGATCGTAATTACGGTCCAAGTGTATATGGCGGTAATGGCGGAGTTTTGGCGAGTTTTTCCCATCAGCCGTCAAATCTTCCTGTAGGGTTGGGGCGTGTTAGAATACTGCCGAGCGAGAAGGGAAGTCGAGACGCGCAGTCCGTCTTATTGAACAGTATGCATTCAACATTGTCTGTCAGTCAAGGTATCTTTTTTATGTCATAATTTATTGAGCAACTCTTCACAATCGGTCCCAGGTGCATAAAATGATGGATTGAATGTCTTTACTTTTCGTGACTGTTGGGGCCTTTCGAGAAATTCCCCTGCTCCAGCGGACTGCAACCTATGTGCCACACCAAAATTGAGAGTAAGTCAATAAACTGTGAGCCTTACGCGCCTGGCAGAAGAGGATTTGACGCGCGACATCATTCAAACTGACCGACCGGTCGGCCGAAATTACCTTTTGGATCCTAGCAATGACACCGGTCAAAGAACGGGGAACACGCGATGCTACCTAAATTTCTTGGAATGCGAATCCACAACGTCTGCTTTTTTCAAACGCAGCAATGGACGAAGTGAACGCAAACCGGTAGGATTTAGCATTCACGGCTTGATCTAACCCAAAACATGGTAGATATCGAAAAAGTACTGGCAGGGGACGTGCGTTCGGTAGCACGGGCGATTTCACTGGTCGAAAACGGAGCCCAGGCCGCCGGTCCTCTGATGAAGGAGATATTTCCGCGGACGGGACGTGCGCTGGTTGTGGGCATCACCGGTAGCCCGGGTGCGGGTAAGTCGTCCCTCGTCGACAAATTAGCCTTACTTTATCGTCAGCAGGGCGAGCGTGTGGGTATCGTGTGCGTCGACCCGTCCAGCCCTTTCACTGGGGGCGCTATCTTGGGCGATCGCATTCGCATGCAAACCTTGGGGTTGGATCCTGGCGTATTTATTCGTTCGATGGCGACCCGCGGGAATCTGGGCGGTTTGGCGCGCGCAACCGTCGATGCCGTGGCCGTGCTGGATGCGGCCGGCTATCAAAAGGTGATCGTCGAAACCGTGGGTGTGGGCCAGGACGAGGTCGAGGTCGTTAAGACCGCCGATGTTTGCGTCGTGGTCCTGGTGCCCGGGATGGGCGATGATATTCAGGCGATCAAGGCCGGCATCATGGAGATCGGCGATGTCTTCGTCATTAACAAAGCCGACCGCGAAGGCGTCTTGCGCACGGAAAAGGAGCTGGAAGCGCTGCTTAGTCTGGCGATGCGGTCGGATCTCTGGAATTCACCGATCGTGAAGACAGTAGCTATTGAGAATAAGGGCATTACGGATCTGGCGGCGGCAATCGAAACCTATCGCGAATTCGTCCGCGATAATCCGGGTCACGGACAACGCCGGCAGGCGATCGCCCGCTGGCGCATTCTGGAACTTCTACGCGAGAAGCTTTTGGCGCAAACCCTTTCCCTGAACGGAACATCCGACAAACTTGATCTCCTGGCGGCGGAAGTCGCCGAAAAGCATCGTGACCCCTATTCGGCCGTCGAAGAATTGCTTCACCCCGAAGCCTGAGACCTACGTAAAATGATCATCGACCACCTGGGAATCGCCACCGCGGAACTGTCCGCGTCGCTTAAATTTTGGCAGTCCGCGCTAGGTCTGGAATTGGTTGCGACCGAAGAAGTGCCTGATCAGCAGGTCCGCGTGGCCATGTTGCCGATGGGCGAGACCAATATCGAACTGTTGGAACCGACCAGCGACACGTCGCCGATCGCGAAATTTTTATCCAAACGGGGCCCCGGAATTCACCATTTGGCCGTGCGTGTTGACGATATTTGCGCTACATTAGCTAGTTTGAAGGAAAACGGTACTCGCCTAATAGACGACGAGCCGCGAGTTGGCGCCGGTGGGTGCCTTATTGCATTTATTCACCCCTCGGCCACCAACGGCGTGCTGGTTGAATTGGTTCAACGGCCGGCTGGAATGCGCCACTGAAAGGACGGAATATTACATTGAGCGAACAGAGTTCAGGATTTAGTTCAGTTACCAAGGCATGGATCGCCATAGGCCTCGCGGTGGTGATCGCCGGCGCGCTGATCTTTTGGCAACGTACTCGCAAAAGCGAGGATTTCATAACCCATATCACTAAAGAAGATATGAACTTCTTGCTCGAAGACGCGCCTCCTCAGCAGCTTCAGCAATTCAAAGACAATGCCAAGATGCGCCAAGACGTGCTGAAGCAACTAAAAGAGTTGCTGGCCGAAGCCGTCGAAGCGAAGAACATCGGGATGGACAAGGATCCGCAGGTCAAGGAACAGTTAGCGTTCATGCGTTCACTGGCGGTAGCCCAGGCCTATGACACGGATAAGCGCAAGGGTAAGCAAGCGCCCGCGTTTGCCGACATTGAGCAGAAAGACGTTGATGCGTTCTTAGCCGCTCCTGGCACCGAGGCAAAGTTCGTCGCCTTTATTGCGGTCGCCCAAGCGGGAAAGATACTGCCGGAAGGTGAGATCCCCGAAGAGCAGAAGACCCGCTTGAAACAGGATTGGTCCAAGATCCTTTTGACGGAAAAGAAAGCCGCGAAAGAGGGCTTCGATAAGAAGCGGAAGACCAAGCTGCAGATAACACTGCAACAAGCGACGCTGTTGTCGCAGAAATACAGCAAAGAAAAATTGGCCGATCAGATCAAGGCTACCGACGCGGAAATTACGGCGTACTTGGCCAGCCACCCGGAATTCGACCTCGCACCGAAGCGCGCGAAGGCGGAAGCCTTGCTTCAACGAGCAAAGGGTGGCGAAGATTTCGCTAAGTTGGCAAAAGAGAATACTGACGATCCGGGTAGCAAAGAGAGCGGCGGATTCTACGATTGGTTCGCGCGTGGCCGCATGGTGAAGGAATTCGAAGATTCCGCTTTCACCATGAAGGTCGGCGAGATCAGTGGCCTAGTCGAGACTCAGTTCGGTTTCCATATCATCAAGGTCGAGGGCAAACGGACCGAAAAGAACAAGGACACGGGCAAGGACGAAGAGCAGGTGCAGGTTCGTCACATCTTGATCTCCACCATGGCTCCGCCCGATCCGGAAAACCCGATGGCGCCGCAGGTGTCATTGAAGGATAAGGCAAAGGCCGACGTCGAGAAAGAGAAGCGGGAAAAGGTGATCGCCGATATCGTTAAACGAACGGGCGTGACCGTGCCGGACGATTTCGATGTCAAGGTACCACCGATGCCGCCGCCGGGACCGGAAGGTATGCCGGGTGGGCCAGGTGGACCGGGTGGACCGGGTGGGCCAGAAGGACCGCCGGGAGGACCGCAAGGGCCTCCGCAACAGGGACCACCCAGCCAACCACCGGGGCAGTCGGTGGAGCCGCCGGCCGGTAAGAAGCCAGCAGTGCCGCCGGGTAAACAGAAACCGATTCAATAGGGAACGGTTTGTTCAACTAGTCGAACTAAACGGATCGGGGCGGGAAGCGCGGCATTTATTGTTGCGTATCCGGCCCCGTTCCTTGGCGTAATGGCGCTGAGTTTTTCGCGATGCAGTTTGGCGATTATCGCGTTCTGGTCGTCCCCGATACCGCTTTCCGGTTGGATGGCGGGGCAATGTTTGGCGTCGTTCCGCGTACGCTGTGGGAACGCAGGGCGGCGCCGGACGAGCAGAACCGGATCGCGCTAAATGCAAATTGTTTGTTCATTGAAACGCCAGACGAGCGGATCTTGATCGACACTGGAATGGGCGATAAATGGTCGGCCGTCGAATCCGAACGGTTTGGCATCGAACGACAGCAGAGCCTGATCGATTCGTTGCGCATTTTGGCCAGAGTCGAACCGGAGGCGATCACCCTGGTAGTGAATACGCATCTGCATTTTGACCATGCGGGCGGGAATACCACGCGTGATCCCAACGGTGAATTACGCGCGACATTTCAGAATGCGCGATATTTCGTTTCGCGGCGTGAATTCGAACACGCTCAAGCTCCCTCGGAGCGTGACCGGGCCAGTTATCTACCGGATAACTGGAAGCCGTTGATGGATTCGGGCCAAATGGAACTAAAGGACGACAATTACGAGGTCGTTCCTGGATTGACCATGGAAACGGTGCCGGGCCATTCGCATTCGATGCAATGTCTGCGGCTGGAACGTGGCGGCCGAACGCTTTACGGGTTTGCGGATCTGCTGCCCACGGTGGCGCATCTACCGCTGGCTTGGGTAATGGGTTACGACCTTTATCCGGCCGAGACGGTCGAATCGAAAAAGCGATTGCTGCATGATGCCGCAAGCCAGGGTTGGATCTGTCATTTTTATCATGATGCCGAGCGGCCCCTGGGGCGAGTCCGGAAAGATAACGGAAAATTTAGTTTTGTAGAATTTAGTGACCCGAAGGTTTGAGGAGAGTGAATGGAGAAGATCAGAATTGGGATCATTGGCGGCAGCGGGCCCTATCAGATGCCGGAGTTGACCGCGGTTGAAGAGATCGCTCTGGATACGCCGTTTGGCGCACCCTCCGACTCGTTCATTGTCGGCACATTAGAGGGCGAACGGGTCGCTTTCTTGCCCCGTCACGGGCGCGGCCATCGCATCCTGCCAACCGACCTGCCGTTTCGCGCGAATATCTACGGCATGAAGATGTTGGGCGTGGAATTTATTCTGTCAGCTTCCGCCGTCGGTTCGTTGCAAGAACAGTACGCGCCGACCGATATGGTGATCCCGGACCAGTTCTTTGACCGCACGCGCGCACGCGCGCATGAATCGACGTTCTTTGGCGAGGGTATCGTGGGTCATATTACGTTTGCCCATCCGGTATGTGCGGAATTGGGTGACGTATTGGAGAATTCGTGTCAGGACGCCGGCGTGAAAACGCATCGCGGCGGGAGTTATGTTTGCATGGAGGGGCCCGCGTTTTCGACCAAAGCAGAATCCAATGTGTACCGGCAATGGGGAATGGACATCATCGGCATGACCAACCTGCAGGAAGCCAAGCTCGCGCGCGAGGCCGAGATCTGCTACGCGACCCTGGCGTTGGTGACCGATTACGATTGCTGGCATGAGGAACATGATGCGGTCTCCGCGGAACAGGTGATCGAGACCTTAGGCAAGAATGTTCGTAATGCCCAGGTCATCATGCGCGATTCAGTCAAGCGGTTGAAGAGTCACACGCCCGGTTGCGGTCATGATTCGACCCTGAAGAACGCGATCTTTACGTCGCCGGATATTTGGCCCGAGGCGACCTTCAAGAAACTGGAAGCGATCATTGGTAAATATCGTCCGGCGTAGCTCGAATTTAAAGGATGCAAGTGCGTAAGGCTTTTGTTGTTGTCGGAACGGTCGCCCTACTGCTCGGCGTCGCGATCGGCGCGTGTGCTCAACAGTCCACGATCATCACTCATATTTCGAAGGAAGATATGGGGCTGTTGCTGATGGAAGCACCACTTGCGCAAATGCAAGCGTTCGCCGCCCAGGAATCACTGCGTAAAGAGGCCTTGCGTCAGTTGGCCGAAACGCTGGCGATGGCGGTCGAGGCTCAGCGACTTGGTTTGCTCAAGGATCCGATGGGGATCGCCCAATTGGAATTCATGCGGACGTTGGCGATCGCACAGGCCTACGATGTAGTTCAGCGGCAGGGTAAATCCTTGCCCGAATTCGCAAGTATTACGCCCGAGCAGGTCGAAGCGGTCAACGGATTGCCAGAAACGGCCGAGAAATTTGCGAACTTTGTGAAGATAGCGCAGGCCGGCAAGATCTTGCCGCCGGGCGATATTCCCGAGGCGCAAATTGCGCGCCTTAAACAGGATTGGATCAAGTTAAATTTGACCGCGAAAAAAGCGGAAGTCGAAGGATTCGACAAGCTTCGCAAAACCCAGTTGCAAGTCACTTTGCAGCAGGCCACGCTGCTGACACAGAATTACCAACGGACTTTGCTTCCGGGTCAAACAAATGTTTCAAACGGTGAAGTCAACGCCTATATTGCCGTTCATCCCGAATATGACATCGCACCGCTACGCGCCAAGGCCGAGGATCTGTTGCTCCGTATCCGCGCGGGTGAAGACTTTGCTACGCTGGCCAAGCAATACACCGACGATCCGGGCAGTAAAGAATCCGGCGGGTTCTACGATTGGTTTGGCCGTGGCCGTATGGTAAAAGAATTCGAAAATGGGGCTTTTGGCCTTCGTGTCGGAAATGTCAGCGGCATCGTGGAAACGCAATACGGGTTTCACATCATCAAAACGGTCGGACATCGCCAGAAATTGAACAAAGAAACCGGCAAACTTGAAGAAGAGGTGCAAGTTCGCCACATTTTGGTCTCGACGATAGCGCCTCCCGATCCGGCAAATCCGCTGGCGCCACAGCTTTCTTTGCGGGATACGGCCCGTGCCGTTATCGAAAAGGAAAAGCGCACGCGGATCTTGGATGGGCTGATCCTGAGTACGGGCGTGATAGTGCCCCCCGATTGGCTTTAACGGTATTGATCGAGTTAGGAGTATTTATGAAAAAACTTTTGTTTGTTATAAGTCTTTTGGTGTTGACGCTGGTTGGATCCGCCGCTTCTTTGAGTGCGCAAGGCACCGCCAAGGGCCCGGAACCGACGTTGGTGCGTGATAAGTTGCTCGAGCAAGAGGCGCTGCACAATTTGGAGGTGGCCCGCCAGTACTTCAAATTGAAGAAGGCCTATCGCGCGTCGCTTTCGCGTTGCGAAGAGACGATCGTGGCCTACCCCGATTTCACCCGCTATGACGAGGTCCTGTACCTCGCGGGGATGAGCAGCTACTACCTTTCGGTAAGCCAGGGAAAGCAAAAACCAACGAAAGAGCAGACCCCGGACAAAATGAAGGCCAGCGCCATCGAATATCTGTCACAACTGGTGAACGATTTCCCCGACAGCGTGTTCAAGGACGAAGCCCTACGCACTTTGCAACCGTTGGGTGGACCAGTCAAGAAATCTTAGTTTGAATTTAACCTGGCGCGGACCCGATAGGCCGCGTCGTTTGATCGACCATATTTTATTCAGGAGAATCACAAAACCATATGTCCCTGCTCGTAGTCGGTTCAGTTGCGTTCGACGCGGTCGAAACGCCTTTTGGCAAGCGCGATAAGATCTTGGGTGGCTCGGCGTCGCACTTTTCGTTGTCCGCCAGCTTTTACACGGAGGTCCAGGTCGTCGCGGTGGTCGGTAACGATTTCGGAGCCGAACAAGAAGCGATTTTCAACGCTCACCAGATCGACATCAGCGATGTTGAACGTGTACCCGACGGCAAGACATTTTTCTGGCGCGGCAAATATGATTATGACCTGAATACGGCCCATACCCTGGAAACCCGGCTGAATGTATTCGAACATTTCCAGCCGAAACTTTCCGAGCGTTCGTTGGCTGCGCGGCTGGTGTTCCTCGGCAACATTCAACCCGACCTGCAAAATGGTGTTCTGGCCCAGTGCGGCAAAGCGGAATTGGTCGCATTGGACACGATGAATCTGTGGATCGACATCGCGCGCGATTCGTTGGTGAAGACGATCGAAGGCGTGAACCTAGTCATCATCAACGACGCCGAAGCTCGCCAATTAGCGGGCGAAGCCAATGTTTTAAAGGCCGCCAAAAAGATCCTGTCTTGGGGACCCCAGGCGATCATCATCAAGCGCGGGGAATATGGCGCGGCGTTGATCACCAATGAAAGCTACTTTGCCATTCCGGCCTATCCGTTGGAATCGGTGTTCGATCCGACCGGCGCGGGCGACACCTTTGCCGGCGGTTTCATGGGTTATTTGGCCAGCCAGCCGAGCCTCGACGAAGCGGCGATGCGCCGGGCGATGATCTTTGGCTCGGTGATGGCTTCGTTCAACGTCGAGGAGTTCGGTACCGACCGGGTGAACCGATTGACCTATCCCGAGATCAACGAACGCTTTAGGGCGTTCAAGCAGATGACCCACTTTGAAGAGATCCCGTTCGAACGCGCTGCCAGCGCGGTCGAGTAGTTGAGTGTTCGAGCCAGGTTGCTGTGATAGTGGGCGACGTTTACCTCGTCGAGTCGTGGGGAACGCCAGCGATCTGTGACGAAACCGGGGGAGATCGCGTTCCGAACTTTCAGTGGTAAGTTCCTTGACTTCAAAAAAGAAATGACCGGACTCGGACCTAGCGCTCGAGTCCGGTTTTCTAATGTTAGGAATTATTTCACGGGAGTAAGCTTAAGGATGCGGTCATCGTCCGAAGTCGGGCTGCCGCGGCCGTCTTTGTTTGACGTCGCGAAATAGATCGCGCCGTCTGGTCCTTCGATAACGTTACGGATGCGACCGTACTTACCGTCCAAAAGACGTTCCTGCTTGACCACCTTACGCCCATCTAGAACTACGCGAATAATGGCGGTGCCACGCAGCGCCGAAAAGAAAAAATTGCCCTTGAAGGCAGGGAACGCAGTGCCACGATAAAAACTGCCACCCGACGGAGCGATGGCCGGGGTGTATTCCAAGAGAGGCGCTTCCATTCCTTCTTTGGTCTGCGTGTGATGGATCGTAGGCCAACCGTAATTTTTGCCGCGTTCGACAATGTCTACTTCGTCACCGCCACCCGGACCGTCGAAACCCGACGGCCCATGTTCGGTCTGGAACATCAGGTTCGAACCAGGTTGCCAATCCAGACCTTGCGAAGTGCGATGGCCGTAGGACCAGATCTCGGTCCGCGCACCCGCTTGGCCAACGAATGGGTTATCCGCGGGGATCGTTCCATCGTCTTTCAGCCGAAGGGTCTTACCCGCCAGCGAATCCAGCTTCTGGGCCAGCTCACGCTGTCCGGCATCGCCCGTAGTGATGTAGAGCATTCCGTCCGGGCCAAAACGCAGCCGCGTACCGGCGTGAAATTGTGCCGCGGGGATGCTTTCGATCAAGACCATCCGGTCGGCTAGCGCCGTGCCGGTTTCGCGATAACGCACCACCCGCACGGCGGTTCCGCCGTTGGCGTCGTAGGCATAGGCCAAATAGAGCAGATGATTTTCGGCAAATTTGGGGTGCAGGGCCAGGCCCATCAGGCCGCTTTCGCTCTTAGCCTCCACATCGGTAAGGGCGGCTAGCGGCACCGGATTCAGCTTGCCGTTCTCGATCACGCGAAGCCGGCCGGGCCGTTCGGTGAAGAACATCCGGCCATCGTTGGCAAAGACCATCTCCCACGGCACTTGCAATCCAGAAGCAACAGTTTCGACCTTAAATTTGACTGCGCCGCCTTCGGCAGCTTCCACTTCCCCCTTACCACGACCCGGCGGGGTTTGGCCGCAGGCAGTACTCAAGACCGGTATCACCAGCACCGCGGCCCAGATCAATCTACGCAACATCTATCCCCCTCGGATCCGGGTCGCAACTTTCACCCGGTTACAATGAAATATACTCGTGCAACAGTTTCAGCTCGTCGCCCTGTTCACTAAGCTCGACCCGCATTATATCGCGCATCGAGAGCATGCCAACCCAGCGATCGCCTTCGACGACGGGTAAATGGCGGCGGCCGATCCGTTCCATGCGTTCCAGCGCTTCGTGTGGCGAATCGGTGGTGTCGATGACAGCCATCAAAGCGCTCATCACATCACGCACTTGAAAATTGGCCGGATCCAATCGGGGCAGGACCATCCGGTTCAGCAGATCGCGTTCGGTCAATATGCCGATCAGGCTACCGCCCTCGTCCAAAACACATACACCGCCTACCTTTTGATTGGCCATGAATTCGGCTGCTTCCAAAACCGTTACGGTATCGCGAACGGAATAGGGTTCGCGGTTTCGAATTACATCCTGAATGGTGATCATTGTGTTTTCCTCCGCGCGTCGTCTGGGCCTATTTTATCTTGATTGACGCAATTGGTCAGACGCTCGCCGATTTGGCGCGCATCGCTTCACTGTTGGTTTGGACGGCCTCAATACTCTGCAGTAAAACGAAAGTTTGTTCGGGCGGATCCGCGGCGGTGCGTTCACCGAGCAGAACGTAATCGCTGGTTATCTCGATGACGACTCCCTCGTACGAGCCGCCAAACATGGTACGAATGTGCACGGGTTGACCGCGATATCGGCGCAATAGATTCTCCACGTGTTGCAAGCCCATTTGGCCTCCTCGGGAAAGACGGCAACTTTTCAGCAAACGAAAAACGGGCGGGTGTTGAGTGAATTCTAGTGTCAGCGGCGGGATAATGCAATGAAAAGAGCGGTTGGCTGTTTGCCGTGGGTCCAATTAAAAGTGCGAGTTGGTCTTCGCGGCACAGTTTGTTCTGCGCGCTGAAGGCGCAAAAAGAAGGCCGAAGCGGCGGGGTTGGGGATTAGGGGTCGGGGGTCGGGGGTCGGGGTTTCGAGCGCCCTGAAGGGGCGCCACCCCATTCTCGCGCACCTTCAGCGCGCCGGAGCAAATTGCAATTTACCAGACGTTTCACGTCTGGCTATTTTCTGTCGGCGTCTACTATCTTGCCAAATGGCATACCGCCCATTATAACCACCGGATGGTGGAAGGAGGTATGTCTATGGGAATCCGTAATGTAAAGCGTCAGGAACTCCAGCGGCTCGAAGCAA
>JBDSEC010000010.1:0-7975 GCA_039920205.1 Pyrinomonadaceae bacterium | reverse complement strand
CAGTTTTGCAGCCTGGTAAAAAACGACCCGCGCACTAAGCACGTTCCCATCATGCTGTTGAGCGGTCTGCGTACCGACGACGAAACCACGATCTTGGGTTTGAGCGCGGGCGCGGACGATTATCTAGCCATTCCCTTTCGGCGCCAGGAACTGTTGGTCAAAGTTGCGCGGCTGGTTGAACGCCACCGCTGGGAAAGACATTATCGCGAACTGGTCGAGCAGGCCGCGGACATTATTTACACTCATGACCTGAAGGGCTCGTTGACGAGTATCAACGAAGCCGGCGCTAATTTTTTTCACCGGTCGGCTGCGGAAATGGTAGGTCTGAAGATAGATGACCTGTTGACCACGGCAGGCGGCGAGGGCAATCCTTTCCGCGTCGATCAATTCACCGTGGGTGGATCGTATCGCGACGTGCTGGCACTGACTGATTCGGAAAGCAATCCGCATTATTTCGATGCCATCGTGACGTTGGTGGCGGATACTGAAGGACAAGCGAAGAGCGTTCGCGCCGTTCTGCGAAATATTACCCATCAGCGTCGGGCCGAAACTGCGCTACAGGAAAGCGAAGAGCGCTATCGCGAGCTTTTCGAAGATGCCAACGATCTGATCTATACCCATGATCTGAAGGGTAATTTCACCTCGCTAAATAAAACCGGCGAGCGCATTACCGGATACTCGCGTGCCCAAGCCTTGACGATGAATATCGCGCAGGTGATCACCCCGGAATATTTGGATCTGGCCCGGACCATGATCTCGCGTAAGAGCCGCGGCGGCACTTCAACGACTTATGAGTTAGACATCCTGAACAAGAGCGGCGAACGCGTTTCGCTCGAGGTAAGTTCCCGGATCATGGAAGAGGACGGCGTCCCGGTCGGCGTTCAGGGCATCGCCCGTGATATCACCGAACGAAAGCGCGCCGCCGCCGCGTTGCGGCAGAGCGAAGAGCGGTATCGCGATCTCTTTGAAAACGCTAACGACATGATCTATACGCATGACTTTACCGGCAATTACCTTTCGGTAAATAAAGCTTGCGAACGGGTCAGCGGCTATAGCCAAGATGAACTGCTCCGCATGAACGTTGCCGAGTTGGCCGCACCCGGATTTCTCGACCTGGCCAAACAAAAGACCGAGGTAAAACTGCAGGCCGGCAGTCCCACTTCATACGAATTCGACTTGATCAGCAAAGATGGTCGCTGCGTAACGATCGAGGTCAACTCGCGCCTCATTTACGAACACGGCGAAGCGGTCGGCGTCCAAGGAATTGCCCGTGATATCACCGAACGAAAACAGGCCTCGGTGGCGATGGCGCAACAGGCCGAACGCGAAGCCATCATTAACCGAATTTCGAATGCCGTCCGTGAGTCATTAGACCTGGAAGAGATCTTTCGTACCGCCGTCAATGAAGTAGGGTCCCATCTAGGGATTGATCGCTGCACATTTTTTCTCCTCGAAGAAAACGGTAAGATGGCGCGAAGTGTTGCTCAGTATTGTGCACCGGGTATCCCTTCCGTCGCACACAATTTCGCCATTCCCGACCTAAACCAGATCATCCAAGCATTGGACGACCGGGGGGCTTTGACCATTGGCGATGTTCGGCGCGACCCCCGGTTGAAAGGCGATTATCAAGAACTATTGAAGCCCTTGGGCGTGCGTTCCATCATGTATGTTTCCATTAATGTGGGCGACCGAATGACCGCAGCGATCACGCTTTCCACCATTAAGAAAACTCGCGAATGGAATGATGCCGAAGTCGCGCTGGTCACAGCGGTGGCTAATCAAACCGGATTGGCCATGCGCCAAGCCGGACTGCTAGAGCGGGCCGAGGCCACTTCAGCCCGCGAAGCCTTGATCAATCGCTTAAGTCTGGCGATTCGCGCGTCACTCAGTCTACCGGAAGTTTTACATACCGCGACCCGTGAATTAGGCCGCGCTTTATCCGCCTCGCGCGTTTTCCTTCGCTTCTATGAAACCGGCGGAACGCGGTCGCCGATCGAGCACGAATACGTCGCGACGGGCGTTCCCCAGGTCAATGACAATCCCAGCCAACACGACGAGATCATTGGTCAGGCGTTGCGTCAATCGGCCAAATTAGTCATCCACGATGCGCGGCATCACTCGGGAAATTCTGAAGAATTGCGCACCGCGGTTTTGGCACAGATCGAACCGGCGGGTTTCCGCTCTGCGATATTTTGTCCGGTCATCATCAACAATCGCTTTCGCGGCGCACTTTGCATTCACCAGACTGACCGCGTCCGCCGTTGGCTGGATGATGAAGTGACGTTGGTCGAAGCGGTTGCCGCCCAGCTTGCGACCGGCATCGCGCAGGCGGAGCTTTTCGAGATCACCCGCCGGGCAAAAAAGGAATGGGAAACCACCTTTAACGCCATGTCGGACGGCATCTTTATTTTTGACCGCGACAATAAATTGATCCGCGTTAACCGCGCCGGTGCGTCGATGGAAGATTCCTGGCCCCACCTTCTGCTGGGCCGCCGGTGCTGTGACATTTTGCGTTCCGAGCACGACAATACTGGTTGCGTGGTCGAAAAAGTACTTAAAGAAGGCCGCAGTGTCACGGTCGAAGTAATACCCGAGCGCTTGAACCGCCCATTGGTCGTTAGCGGCGAACCGTTGATCGATGCGGAAAATGGGACCATTGGCGTAGTTTGCACGGCCCGCGATCTCTCCGAATTACGCAAAGTCGAAGCCATCGCGCGCGAACGGCAATCGTTGTTGACCAACATCCTGGAAAGTGTGCGCGAACCGATCTGCGCGATCGACACGCAGGGAGTTTTTCTCTGGTGTAATAACGCTACCATCGCGGCCGTCGGCATCCCGGCCGGGGAACTTATCGGGCGCCACTTCTTGCAATTGATCTTCCCCGCGGATCGTGATCTGGCGCTTGAAAACTTTGCCAACTCGTTGGCCGGTTCAGCTTGTTCCTACGAAGCTCGCTATCAAACTAATGCGGAAGAGATCCGCTATGCCTTGATCGATAATGCACCGCTGGTCATCGACGACAAGACCGTCGGCGTGCTGTGGATCGCGCGTGACATCACCGAGCAGAAGGAACAGGGTCAGCGCGCCGCGCAGGCCGACAAACTCCGCGCATTGGGCCAATTGGCATCGGGCGTGGCCCACGATTTCAACAACGCGCTGGCCGCCGTCTTGGGTCGCGCGCAGTTGATGCGACGGCAAACGAGCAACGAGGGAATGCTCCGTAACCTGGATATCATTCAAACCGCGGCGGAAGACGCCGCCTCGACCGTGCGCCGAATTCAGGCCTTTGCGCGGCAATCGCCGACCTCGGAATTCGAGATCGTCGAGGTCGTCGGGCTGCTGCGCGATTCCAAGGAGATCACCCGCACGCGTTGGGAAAATGAAGCACTGACCAGCGGCCTGAATTTTGCCGTCGAGGTCCAAGCCGAAGGCGAATTCCACACGCCGGGCAATGCGTCGGAACTGCGCGAGGTCTTCGTTAATTTGATCGTTAACGCGGTTGACGCGATGCCGCAGGGCGGCGCCATCCGCATCAGTTGCGCGCGCGAAGAAGACCGCGTGATCCTGCGCTTTATCGATCACGGCACGGGCATGACTGAAGCGGTCCGCGAGCGCATCTTCGAGCCGTTCTACACCACTAAGGGTTTGCAAGGCACTGGCTTGGGCTTGGCCGTCAGCTACAGCATTATCGAGCGCCATCAAGGCTTGATCTCCGTCACCTCTGAAACCGGCGTCGGCACTACGTTTGAAATTGAACTACCCGCGACCGACACGGTTCAATTCGCCGCGCCCGTCCTGGCCGATGAGATCACCACTTCTCTTTCCATTTTGGTGATCGATGATGAAGATTTCGTCCGCGATACCTTGGCCGACATGCTGGACGCGCTGGACCACCGCGTCGTAGCCGTCAATGGCGGCCGCGCAGCCTTGGAAAAACTGCGTACGCAACATTTCGATCTGGTCTTTACCGATCTGTCGATGCCGGAAATGGACGGATGGGAAGTGGCGCGAGAGATCCGGCGCGGCTGGCCCACGTTGAACATAGTCATGGTCACCGGCTACGGCCACACCACACGATACCCTTCGGGCGAGTTGAGTCTGGTGGACAGCGTCATTGGCAAGCCGTTCGACTTTGCCCAGATCGCCGCGACCGTCGCTAGCATGGTCGCCAAGAGATCCATGATCGGCGCACCCAAAACCGGCGTGATCGACCAGCATTCGGAAGTGGTGAACTAGAGGTTGCCGGCGTTTTGAGTTCCGGCTTAAGCCGGGTTCTTATTGACCCGCCTCACTCTTAGGTCGGTCGGGATCACGAATTAACCACTGGCGGCGCGGGCGGCAGCCTAGAGCCCCGGGCGGAGCGTCCGCGAAGCGTGGGGATAGATCGCCATTTTTGTTTCCGGACCCCGTGAAGCGGGCGACCAACCGAAAACCTCTACCATCCAAAAAGCGGGCTGCGACGTTCTTCTCGCTGACCGCAGGCTTCGGCAATTTTTCTTGAATTCACCCATTTAATTTCATCTTGACCGTACCTAATACCCGCTCCTCGCTTGCGTGGATTCGCGTCGCTGTGTAGGCTAATTGGTGTCGTAAATCGTTCCCCCTTATGGATAATATTTCACCGACTCCGATGTTGCGCCAGTACCACGAATTGAAGCAACAGCATCCTGGGACGCTGCTCTTTTTTCGGCTCGGCGACTTCTACGAAATGTTTTATCAGGACGCCATCACCGGCGCCCGCGAATTGGAAATTACCCTAACCGCCCGCAATAAAGAGAAAGGTAATGCGGTACCCATGTGCGGCGTCCCGCATCATGCCGCCGCCGGTTATATCGCTCGGTTAGTGCGCAAGGGATACCGCGTCGCGATCTGTGAACAGACCGAAGAGGCCGGTAAAACCAAGAAATTGGTCCGCCGCGAAGTGGTCCGCGTGATCACTCCCGGCACGGCGATCGATCCGCAATTGCTGGAATCGCGCGAGCCCGTTTATCTGGCCGCCGTGTGTGGGTCGGGTTCGCGTTACGGCGCGGCGTTTTTGGAAGTATCCACCGGCGAATTCCGCGTGACCCAGGCCGAAGGCAACGACGCTTGGGCGCGGGTGGTTTCGGACATCGAATCGTATGCTCCCAAGGAACTGCTCTTCCCCGAAGCGTTCGCGCCGTTGGTCCAGACCGCGTTCGCCGGGCCGGTGCGCGCGGCGCTGTTGCCCGGCGCGGGTGACGCTCAGGCGGAAGCGGAGCATTTGCCGTCGGATGATCGATTTACGCTCACGCCGGTCGATGATTGGCAGTGGCAGTTGGCCGATTGCACTTCGCTATTGAAGGAGCAGTTGCGCGTGCAGACGTTGGCAGGTTACGCGTTGGAGGACAAGCCCGAAGCTGTGCGCGCCGCCGGCGCATGTTTGCGATACGCGCGGGACACTCAGCGTGCCGCCGCCGAACACATTGCCGACCTAACTTATTTCACGGCGCACGATTGTTTGGTGCTGGACGCGATCACGTTGCGCAATCTGGAGTTGTTGGAATCATCGGCGGGTGACGGGCGCACGCGTTCCCTGCTGGGCGTGTTGGATTCCACTGCGACGGGCATGGGTGCACGGATGCTGCGCACCTGGTTGTCGCGGCCGGCGATCCGCCGGGGCGAGATCGAAGCGCGTCTGGCGTCCGTGGCGTTTCTTTGCGCCCAGGTGACGCGTGATCGATTGCACGCGTTATTGAAAGAGGTCGCGGATCTAGAGCGGCTGATCGGGCGGCTGCATTTGGGAACCGCTTCACCCCGGGATGTGGTGGCACTGGCGCGGTCGATGAAGCAGGCGCCGTTGATCCGCGGATTGTTGGCCGACGCCGAACCTTCCCTGCTTCAGATCTTGTGCGAGAACATCAGCGAGTTGCCCGAACTGCTCGGCCTGATCGATCGTGCGATCGCCGATAGCCCACCACTTAATTTTGGCGATGGAGATGTCATCCGCGATGGATACAACGCGGAGTTGGACGACCTGCGCGCGGTCAGCCGCAACGCGAAACAGACCATCGCCGGCATCGAAGAACGCGAACGGGCGCGCACTGGCATCACGACCATGCGGGTCAAATACAACAACGTGTTTGGCTATTTTATCGAGGTGTCAAAGGCCGCCGCCAGCCGCGTGCCTGACGATTACGAACGCCGCCAGACCCTGACCAACGCCGAACGATATACTACGCCGGAATTGAAAGAGTGGGAGCGCAAGGTTCTGGGGGCGGACGAACGGATCAAGGAACTGGAGATCGCTCTGTTCGCCGAGGTGCGGACCGCGATCGTGGCCGAAACGAAATCGTTGCAAGCGACTGCCAAGGCGTTCGCCATGTTGGATGCGTTGGCTTCGTTGGCGGAGACCGCGGTGCGGCGGCGTTACGTTCAGCCGGTTCTGCACGACGGCGACGAGATCGAGATCAAGGGGGGCCGGCACCCATTGATCGAATCGTTCATCGACGTACCGTTCATTCCCAACGATGTTTATCTGAACAACTCGACCGATCGGTTGCTGATCATCACCGGACCGAACATGGGGGGTAAGTCGTCCCTGCTGCGGCAAACGGCGATCATTCAGATCTTAGCCCAGATGGGTTCGTTCGTGCCCGCCACGGCGGCGCGCCTGCCGCTGCTGGATCGCATTTGGACGCGTGTAGGCGCGTCGGATGATGTGTCGCGCGGACGATCGACCTTTATGGTCGAAATGACCGAGGCCGCGGCGATCTTGCGCAACGCCACGCCTCGGTCATTGATCCTGCTGGACGAAGTTGGACGGGGGACGGCGACGTTCGACGGGTTATCGCTGGCGTGGGCGATCGCGGAGTTTCTGCACGATTCGCCGGGACACGCGGCCAAAACTTTGTTCGCCACGCATTACCACGAATTGACCGAATTGGCCGAACGCCTACCCGGCGCACAGAATTACCAGGTCACCGCGACCGAACGCGATGGCGAGGTGGTTTTCTTGCATCGCCTGGAACGTGGCCGCGCTTCAAAGTCGTATGGCATTGAGGTCGCACGCCTTGCAGGCCTGCCGCCCGAAGTCCTAACTCGGGCCCGCGAAGTGCTACGTCGGTTAGAGCGGTACGAGTTGGATGTGTTCGCCGACGAGATGCCGGCGACGGTGTCAGAATCAGCCGAGGGTGGTTTAGGCGTCGCGGCGAAAAAGGCCGCGCGGCGGCAATTGGCGGCGCAGGTCACGCTATTCGAAGCCGTAAACCAAAGCCTGTTTGATGAGTTACGTACGGTGGAGACAGACGAGCTATCACCCGATGATGCGTTGCGGTTGGTGCGCGAGATGAAAAGCCGGATGATCTGAGAACGAATTAATAATTAATACTGAAATATGGATAATGGATAATTGAAATGTCCAAATCACAACCCAAACCCCGTTACAATTGAGGACTAATAATTGACCGTTTACTACGAATCGCTGGCGGCGCTTCCGCTGGAACAACAGGTCGGGCAGATACTTTGCATTGGCGTGCGCGGAACCGAGATCGATGCGGATGCGCGGGCATTGATCGATGAAGTGCACCCGGGCGGGTTGATCGTTTTTGGCCGTAATGTTGCGCAGGCTGATCAGCTACGCACGATGCTAGATGACTTTCGGGCGACTTCGCCGGTCGAACCGATACTTGGCATCGATCAAGAGGGCGGACTCGTCGATCGATTACGCCGGGTCTGCCCACCGATGCCGGCCGCGCGCAAGATTCGAGAGCACGGCGACCTGGCGGGAGCACGGCGGTTAGGCCGCATCACCGGCGAGATCCTACGCAACTTTGGCTTCAATCTGAACTTCGCGCCGGTCATGGAGATCATGAACGAAGAGCGCGACCTGCTGTCGAACGGATTGTATTCGCGCGCGTTCGGCCGTTCGCCCGGCGAAGTGATGGGTTACACCATGACCTATTTGCGTGCGCTGCAAGGCACCGGCTGTTGGGGCTGTGTAAAGCACTTTCCCGGC
>JBDSEC010000009.1:0-4326 GCA_039920205.1 Pyrinomonadaceae bacterium | reverse complement strand
CGGGCTATGTTTTACGCGCCAAAGCTCGCGGCCCGTTCGCCAATCAAACGCCGCCACGCTTTCCAACCCACCAACGACGGCGTCGCCGCCTTCATTTAGAACGACAAAGGCCGCGTTCTTGATCTTATGTTCGATCTTTCGCGTACGCTTTCCCGTCTGGGTGTCGATCACCATCAGGTCGTCGCGGTCAGCGGCCAAGATCGTCATTTCGTCGGCCAAAACAAAGTTAGTGATGCCTTTGTCTGCACCCTGGTAGCGCCAAAGGGTCTTGCCGGTATCAACGTCAAGCGCGCTGACGCCATAATCGCCCTTGGCCACGGTTTCACCGGTGCGGAGATCGGTGAATTGACCGCCGTTGCGGACATAGACTGCGTCGTGCGTCAGCATCATTTCCGGGGTAAGTCCCAGATCTTTCGCCTCCCAACGTACTTTTCCGGTGCGACGTGCGACCGCGCGGAGCTTTCCCCGGCCCGAGGTGTAGAGGAACCGTTCGTCCGCGACCGGGTCGGCCTCGGTCAGGGCCAGATGCTCTTCGTTGACGCGGAACTTTTCACGCTCGGTACGTTTGCCGGTGCGCGTGTCCAGCACGGTGACGCCTTCGTAAAACAGATACAGACTCTGGTCCAAAAACAACGGCGCGCGGTAATTGTCCAGCGTGAATTCGGTCTTCTGGTCCTTTTCCGTGGTCCAGCGCAGCGGCATTAGTTCAACCTCGGAATCCAACTCGTATTTCCAGCGCTCGTCGCCGTTGTTCAGATCCAGACCATAGACGATCGGCTTACGCTTCAAGCCATCATTGCCCTTGCCTTCGGCGTCGCGGATGGTCGCGATGGCGATCACGCGCGTTTGCGTATCTACCGCCAGTTGGCAGATGTTCCCCGTGAACTTGTCGCTTTGCCAGATACGGTCGCCGGTCAGCAGGTCGAGCGCTTCCAGGCGTGCGCGATTGTCCTTCTCTAAACTTAATAAAAGCAGATCGGTGCCCGGCACGGCCGCAACATCGGTTTCGTCCAACCGCACATTCTTGCGCCGCCAGACGATCTCGCCGGTTGATGAATCCAGGGCGTAAAGCGATTTCTCGGTCCCGGCCAGCAACACGCCCAACTCGGTCTGTTGATAGAACCGCACGTCGCCGTCGAGCTTGGTGGACCAGGATGGGGCAGCCTGGATCGTACCGATCAGTATCAACAGCAATAGAAATAGCCGGAATGTTCTAATTATCGTTCTCATTGACTGGTTCAGATGAATTATTCCGCGATAGGGTTTCTCGCTAAGGCGCAAAGACGCAAAGCCGCAAAAAAAGGCGCGTTGTTCGCCGGTCTTTGCCCCGCTTTCGCGCCGGGTGTTAAGATTTGCTTTTCGCCGGCCACCATTTATCAACCATAGAACGCCCCGGGCCGCGGCGCAAATCGAATTCATGGAACTAGCGATCGAAGAATACCGGGCCACCGAAGAGCCCTACTACTTGGCCGTCGCACGCGAGGTAGATCTCTTTACCGCCGCGCATACCGCGCGCCTGCCGGTCATGCTGAAGGGTCCCACGGGCTGCGGCAAAACGCGCTTTGTCGAGCATATGGCCTGGCGACTTAAACGACCGTTGATCACTGTCGCATGCCACGAAGACCTTTCGGCCACTGATCTGGTCGGCCGCTTTCTGCTAGAAAATGATGAGACCGTTTGGCACGACGGACCGCTGACCAAAGCCGTGCGCAGCGGAGCGATCTGTTATCTGGACGAAGTGGTCGAGGCGCGCAAGGACACCGTCGTCATCATTCACCCGCTGACCGACGACCGCCGCCGCCTTCCCATTGAAAAACGGGGGACCATCATCGACGCGCCGCCCGAATTCATGCTGGTGGTGTCGTACAACCCGGGTTATCAATCGATCCTTAAGGATCTGAAGCAATCCACGCGGCAGCGGTTCGTCGCCCTGGAATTCGATTATCCGCCGCCGGAGCTCGAGACCGAGATCGTTGCCCGCGAAGGCGGCATCGACGAAAGCCGGGCGCGCGACCTGGTCACGATCGGTCAAAAGATCCGCAACCTGCGCGGACACGGTTTGGAAGAAGGTGTGTCGACGCGGTTGTTGATCTACGCGGCCCAAATGATCGCGCAAGGCATCCCCGACATCGCCGCCGCTGAAGTGGCCTTGTGCTCGCCGATCACTGATGACCGGGAACTGCAGCGCAGCATCCGCGAAATTGTGACGACAGTGATCTAGGTGGGTGTTGGGTCTCGGGTGTCAGGTGCTGGGTGTCAGGTGTTAGGTGCTGGGTGTCAGGTGTTAGGTGCTGGATGTTGGGGAAGGGGCACGGCAGAAACCTGCATGTGGTTGTGTGCCTTGATTGTTCGGTATTAGCGGCATGCTCTGCCGAGAGCGCGGGCGGCCCGCCCGATGGATGGGGAGCGAACTTGATTGCCGATAGTTGTCAACGTACGTCGCGCGTTAGCGTCCGACGTTGTGGCACCGCACGTAGCGGGCGGTCCGCCCGCGGTCCCAGCGAGCGGCAGACCTTTTGAAGCTAAATGGGTAGTTCCGTTATGACTCTCAATTCATTTGCCATTCGAATCTTCCTCTTGGTAACGTTCGTTCTCGCAGCCTTCACTATTGCCAATGCATGTTCTTGTTCCGGCATCAGCCCGTGCGAAGCCGCCGCGCATGCCGATGCCATTTTCGTTGGCAACGTAACCAAACTCTCATCCGAGCCCAGACAACTTCGGGATTGGAACGACCAGACGAAAATGAACACCGTGGCCGTGACGGTTGCTGCGCTTAAGGTAAGCGAAGTCTTCCGTGGGATTGGTGGCAACGAAGTAGACCTCTGGGGCGCCAACACGACCTGCGATTTTCCGTTTGAGCAGAATAAGACCTACGTCGTGTTTGCCTACCGCGACGAGGATGGGAAGTGGTCAACGGGTGTCTGCTCTCATACTGCTGAACTCGGCGAAGCCCACGAGGACCTGGCCTACCTTCGACTTACCAGAAATGAAAAAGGTGGTGCACTGACCGGAACGGTGGACCGCACGATTTACGGCAAAGCCAATCTACCGACCGATCTGCCGATCGAACGCGCAACTGTCTATTTGGTTTCAAGTAGCGCACGCTTCCAAGCGACCACTGACCGCCACGGCAGTTACGTAGTTCGGAACGTTCCGGAAGGGAAATACCGGGTCTATACCGAACCGCGCACTAATATGAGTAATGCGGATGATATCGATGCCGCTCCAACCGAGGAGTGGATCGTCGATATACCGGGGCACGGCTGCAAGGAAGTTTGGTTTTCGGCGCGCCCGGCGGGAAGTCTTAGCGGACGAATAGTGGACGCCAATGGCGATGCCGTCAAAAGCGCCACGGTCGAGTTGATACCCGCCGGAGTGAAGCTGACCGAGGACAACGTTTGGAGCCGCTCGGTCAACGCCAACGGTGACTATCAATTTAATTATCTGCCAGCAGGTCGCTATTTCGTGGGCCTTAACTTATCAAACGGACCGTCGAGGAGCGCACCGTATCCGGCAACATATTATCCGGGCGTCAAGCGCAAGGAACTCGCGACCGTTGTCGAGATCGGTCAAGACCAACGCCTGACTGGTTACAACCTGATGGTACCGGCCGATGTATCACTTCGAACCGTGACCGGCATCGCGCGTTGGCCTGACGGTCGCCCGGCCGTCAATATATCGATACAGTTAGACAATCCTGCAAATGGTTATCGCGAGGGCGATCCCGTTACGACCGATATGAACGGCCGCTTTTCGATCCAAGGAATGGAAGGCCAGACTTACAAACTGTCGGCGTTGATCCATGATGGTCAGCCGCTGGTGAATTCCATTCCGCTGATCGTCAAAATTGAAGCAGAGAACATACCCGTCGAACTCGTCATTCGGTTACCAAACAAATGAGTATGTCGCCCGAAAAACTGGAGAAACTCGGCAAACGCGTCCAGCGTTGCTATGGCTGTTTCATCGCGTTTCATTTCAAGGATATGTGGCTAGGCGACGAAGCCACCTACTACTGCAACGAATGCAAGACCGAGGAGATGTTCTCTTTCGAACAGTTCGCGCAACTTCTTGATCCCGCCAAGCTGAAAGACGCCGGTGATCATCATCACTAATTCGCCAACCGAAACGGTGATCCGTGGTTAACCCTTACCGAAGCAATTCCACCACCCGATATTTGGCGGGCTGCATTGGAGCCATCGTCATCTTGGCCGCGGTGGTTTTTGTCATCTTCCGGGTCATTCGCCCATTCTTGCGCGGTGACGCGAACCAACCGCAGGTCAAAGGTAACGAGCGGACCAAAGATCCCGGTGGCCTGGGCGACACGGT
>JBDSEC010000008.1:0-7049 GCA_039920205.1 Pyrinomonadaceae bacterium | reverse complement strand
TTGAATATGTTTCAAGAGTTGAATTACCGGTTCAATCAGACCATTATCATGATCACGCACAATCCCGAAGCGGCCGCCATGTGCCGCCGCATCATACATATGCGAGATGGTCATATTATTGACCCGGCGACCGGCAATCCGGTTTAGGTTTCAACCGCCATGTTCGGCAATTTAAAAGCCATCATCTTATGGGGATACGCGCGGAATACCTGGCAATATGACGTGCTGGTTGTGTTCATCTTGGCGTTTATCTTCCTAACCCCGAAACAGTGGTTTGAAAACAAGGACATGACCCACCGGCCATTGCTGCTTACCACCGAAGCCGGACGCCCGGAATATACCCGTCAAGAGATCGAATTACGCGTTCGCGCCATCACGGAAAACAGCAAGACCGAGGTATTGGGTTACCGTCTGCATCGTGATAAAGAGGGCAAAGTCGTCGCATACGAGGTTGACATTCGCTAAACAGACTCTATAATTCATGGAATCTTACATTTCCCTAAATGGGGAAGTGTGCCCGCCGGGAATAATCGGCAACCTTATTAAGTTATAAAGCAACCTATTTGCTCGTTGGTTTCTATTGATTAAAGGAGTATTTATGAGAAAGTTCGCTACCTATGGTCTTAGCGCATTAATCATGCTAGCCATCGTAGCCGTTAGCGCCAGTATTAATACCGCTAACGCCCAGAACGCCGGCCTAATAAGCTCTATCTTGAACAAGATGGAGAAGAATCGTCAGAGTTTGAAGAGCCTCCGTGCAGATATCAGCATGGAAAAGTATGATTCGGGCATTCGTGCCACCGACAAGTCTGGTGGAAAGGTCATGTATCTCCCGGCGGAAGGGCGCGCGGCGAATGTACGGGTCGATTGGACCTGGCCGGCGCAGGAGAGCCTTTCGGTAATTGGCGGTCAGTATGAATTGTTCCGTCCACGCCTGAATATTCTTTATAAGGGCACCCGTGCTTCAAACTCTAATCGGACGGCGAACAGCGCCTTGGGTTTTCTGAGCATGTCTGGGAGCCAGGCCAAGTCGAGCTTTGACCTTTCGCTGTTGGGTTCTGAAACCCTTTGGGGTGGCGTCAGTACGTCCCATATGAAGATCACGCCGAAAGGTAATGCGGATTATAAATACGCAGAGATCTGGGTAGATAGTAGCGGAATGGTGATCCAGTCGAAGATCATTAGCAAAAACGATGACGCGACTACCATCAGACTGACTAATGTGCAAAAGAACACTGCGGTCTCGCTGGATCAGATCAAGCTGCAATTACCCAAGGGCGTCAAAGTCGTTAATAGCTAGTTTTTCGAAAAACCCGAAAATGACAGGGTTCCGGTCGTTACAACACCGGAACCTTTTGCTTTTTGATTTGGGACTTTTCCGTCCGTTTGCTAAGCTATACCTCCTACGGTTTTTACCGACATAATTTAGTTTCGTTTTATACGCAATGTTAAAGAGAACCACGTTTCTCAAGCATAAGGTCCGTGAGACCAAATTTATTACCCGGGCGTTGCTTTCGACTAAGCACCCGGTGCTGGCGCATATCATCCCGATGCGGCGTTGTAACCTGGCCTGCGGTTACTGTAACGAATACGACAAGGTGTCCGATCCGGTGCCGATCGAGGCGATGAAGCAGCGCCTGGACAAGCTGGCGGCGTTAGGTACCTCAGTCATTACCATTTCGGGCGGTGAGCCGTTGATGCATCCCGATCTGGACGAGATGATCTCGCATATCCGTAAGCACAAGATGCTGGCCGGGTTGATCTCGAACGGGTACTACTTCACTCCGGAACGGATCGAGCGATTGAACCAGGCGGGTCTGGAATATCTGCAGATCAGCATCGACAATGTCACACCCGACGAAGTGTCGAAAAAGAGTCTGAAAAACTTGGAAAAGAAGTTACAGAATCTTTCCAAGTATGCCGATTTTCACGTCAACATTAATTCCGTGATCGGCGGCGGGATCAAGAAACCGGATGATGCCTTGGTCATAGCCAACCATGCCGTCGGGCTCGGCTTCTCGACCACCGTGGGTGTTATCCACGACGACATGGGTCTGTTGAAACCGCTGAGCGATCATGAGAAGGATATTTTTCACGCGGTCAAGAAGTTGGGAAATAAAGACCACGCGCGGTTGAATTGGTTCCAGGACAGTATCGCCGAAGGTACCGCCTACGATTGGCGCTGCCGCGCGGGGGCTCGTTACCTTTACATCTGTGAAGAGGGTTTGGTCCACTGGTGCTCGCAACAACGCGGCTATCCCGGTATTCCCCTCCTGGAATACACGATGAAGGATTTCGAGCGCGAATATAATCGCGAGAAATGGTGCGCTCCGCACTGCACGATCCAATGCGTTCACCAAGTTGGGATCTTGGACAACTGGCGCGACCCGCAAACGAGCATGGCCGACTCGGCCGGCGTGATTGACAAAAAAACCGTTGAGCAGATCCTTCGCGCGGACTAGGAATGATTGCGTTCGTAGCCCCGCCTTCAGGCGGAATGGTACGGTGCCCTCAACTAAGACATAGCGCGCAACCGTTCAGAGTTACGCCATTCAGGCGTGATATCGCGGCGGCACGCTCAACTTAAAAATAACGAGCAACAGTTCAGAGTTACGCCTTTCAGGCGTGATAGGCCGTCGCCGATACTCAACTTACAGAAACGCACAACCCTGAACTGCACCGTTTTACTTGTAGGTTGACCTTTTTGGACGGTCGAATCGACAGACTATCAGTCTGTCGGACGTGCTCTTCCCAACCATTCACGTTTCAAATAACCACTCAACTAGCCTGCGAAGCTGGCGGCATAGTGTAGCCCCCTGCGGAGCGTCCGCGGAGCTTGGGGGTGAGCCAGAATAGATTCTTCTGAAGCCTGCGTTAGCTGGCGACAGACGCCGGTCGGCCCAAATGAGATCGGCGCGGGCTGGAGTTGATTCACTGGTCCTCACCGCATAGCGGTGGTTGAATTTAGCCGTGGCTTTTAAGCCACGGTTTGGCCAAAACCAGCGCCGTCGCTTAGCGACGGTTGAACCAGCCAGGCACGTTGTTTCAATCGTCGCTACGCGACGTGGACGTTTATTCGGCTACCGTGGGTTGAAACCCACGGCTAAATTCAACCGTCGCCAGGCGACGAAGAGGAACTCGCCACCTAGGCGACGGCTTTCTTCGGAACGATATCACTGGTCAAGGTAAGCGTCTGCCGCCACGCTCTCGCGGGCTCATACCTCTATATTGCATTGAACCCAAAGCTCGCAGACTCGCATTGGGCTACATTCTGTCACCTCGCTATCGCGGGCTGGTTGCCGGTTAATTCTAAGTTGAGTGTCGCGAGCGATCATCACGCCTGAAAGGCGTTACTCTGAACTGAGGCGCGCTTACGGTAAGTTGAGTGTCGCGGGCGATCATCACGCCTGAAAGGCGTAACTCTGAGCAGTTGCGCGCTTACGGTAAGTTGAACAACGTGTATCAGCTCGCCCCCAACTCTCCACCCACGCGATACAGCACCACTGAACTGGACAGACCCAGTCCCGACAACCGGCCGGCCATCATCACTAAGATCTCGCCCTTTTCCACGATGCCTGCTTCCAGCAGCGTCTTTTCGCCGTGTTCTAAGATCTCTTCGGCGGTTTCTCCGGGCTTATGGATCAGTGGCATCACCCCCCAGATCAACGACAACTCGTTGCGCACATTGGCGGACGAGGTCAGCGCGACGATCTGTTGATTAGGCCGCAACGCCGCCAGACGACGCGCCATTAATCCGGATTCGGTAAAGACGGCCGTGGTCTTCGTGTCCATCTCTTCCGCGGCAAAAGCGGCGGCTTCGCAAAGAGCGCGGCTGACGCGGCCGGTCTGTTTCCCCATCCATTTCGTGAATGAATGGTCCTCGGCCGGATTGCCAGTTTCCGCCGACTCGATGATCCGCGCCATGGTCGCGACCGCCATCACGGGATACTTCCCTGCCGCCGTCTCGTTCGACAGCATCACGGCGTCAGAACCGTCCCACACCGCGTTGGCAACGTCCGAGGCCTCGGCCCGCGTGGGCCTTTGACTAGTTACCATCGACTGCAGCATCTGCGTAGCGGTCACGACGATCTTGCCGGCATCATTGGCCTTGCGGATGATCCGCTTTTGATAGACCGGAACCAGTTCGGGACTGGTCTCGACCCCCAGATCACCGCGCGCCACCATGACGGCATCGGATTCTTCAATGATCGCGTCCAGATTATCGATCGCCTCGGCCTTTTCGATCTTCGCGACCAAGGCAGCCCGGCCGTTGGCTTCCTTGATCAACGCTTTCGCTTCGATGCAATCCTCGGCGCGACGAACAAAAGAGAGCGCGATATAATCCGCATTCTGCTCCACCGCCCAGATCAGGTCGGACCGATCTTTCTGCGTCAACGAGGGGATCGGCAGCAACGAACCTGGCAGGTTGATCCCCTTTCGTTCGCTCAACACGCCACCTATCAGCACGCGGCAAACCACATCCGTTTCGGTGGTGCTTTCGACCACCAATTCCAACTGGCCGTCATCCAGCAATAAACGCGCGCCGGGCCGGACGTCGTTCGCCATCCCGGCGTAGTTGGTCGAAACTTCGTTCGCATCCCCCGGCACTTCGCGACCAGTAATAGTAAAGGTCGCCCCCTCGTCCAACACGACCGGCCCACCACCTGCCAATGTTCCCGTGCGGATCTTTGGCCCACATAGATCGACCAACACCGAAAGCGGCCGGTTCATGGCCGCCGCCGCCGCCCGTACTCGCTTTAACGTCTCGACATGCTCAGAGCGTTCACCGTGCGACATGTTGATACGAATGGCATTGACGCCGGCGGCCAGCATCCCCTCGAGAACCTCAGGTTCACGCGATGACGGGCCCAACGTAGCCAGAATTTTCGCTTTCCTCACACCTTTACCTCAAACACAATTTCCGCCGCACGGCGTCCCTTTGAACTAGATCAAAAACGGAATGATCGCCGGCACCCGGCGCGCAAAATCGTCAAACTCGGCGCCGAAGGCCTCGCGCAAAAGCCGCTCTTCATAACCCACGCGGATGCGTGTGCCGACCAGGAACACGCAAACGGCAATGATCAATACCCACCAATTTCCCAGCGCGAAACCGGTCGCTAATAACATCCCCAACATGCCGGTATAGATCGGATGTCGCACCAACCGATATGGACCTGCCTGCACCAACCGATGCTCCTCTACGACCCGCGCCGTCAGACTCCATTCCTTCCCCAACGTCCGAACCGCCGCTACGGTAAACCAAACGGAAGCCACGGCGATCGTGATGGTCAACACCGCCCAAATCACCGCGACGATCGCCGAGAATCTATACGGCAAAGTCATTAACGGACGACGCACCGTCCAAACCAACCCGTAACTCAAGCCCTGCAACACGATGCCGACAATCGAAGCCGGTGCGCGCTTTCGATCCGGCGTCACCGCCGAGGCCGGCCGCGTGTTCAAGAAAAACGCGACGGCGAAGACCAGCCACGACACCATCACCGCCCCGAATACGATCACCGGTAGATTCTCTAGCATAACCTCGATCGAACGGCCCCCAAAAATCCTATTTCCCCGGACCCACGGTTGTTTCGATCGTCCGCTCGATATCGAGGCCGATCTCGGGAGAATATCCGACAAATCCCTTTACCAGTTTGCCTTCACGGTCAAAGACAAAGGTCTGGGGGATCGTATCATCCGTACCCATTAGCGATTCGACCAACGACCCATCCGGAAATCCTATCTCGTACTGCACCTTTGTCTGTTGAACAAAATCGGGGATCTTCGGCTGGTCATCGGCGCCGCCAACGTTCAACCCGACAACGTTGAGTCCCTGTTTTTGAAACCGGCGCTGAAGCGCAGCCAAATGCGACGCTTCGGCCACACATGGCGGGCAATAAGTCGCCCAGAAATCCAAAACCACTACCTTCCCTTTGTAATCCGCCAATCGCGTCCGACGTCCGTCAAGTAGGGACCACGACGAACGGTTCGCGCCCGTCGGATCGGTTACCGGGTTCTTCCGCTTGTTATTAACGGTAGCGGTCGGCGTCGCAGTTGAATTAGCATTCGGAGTGGTATGTGCCGGTGGGGGTGGGGTCTGACACGTTGCGAAAAACGCACACGCGGTCAAGCCCAAGATTTGTAATGATCGAACCAAGCTAACTTGCATAGGCCACGAGGGGATACCGCCGGCAAACTGTAGATCATCTCTATTGTACACGACCGGTGGAGGGGTTGGCAGGCAGAGTCGCGCCCGGAGGGCAGATAAGCAAAAATTAACCAGGTCGCGATTTGGTGGCGGCAAGAATAGGAGAATTATGCGACTCAGAAACTCAGATCTCCGTCATCATCATCATCTTGCAGTGGTCGGCTCGCAATCTCGGCCCACGATGTTAAAACACCTTGCTCAACGCCACTTTCCCGCAACGCGGGTTCGACCTTCTCCTTTAGTTCAGGGAACCGCAGGAGCAAAACGGCTAAGTCGCGCCAATCTGTACCAGCTTTCGGTTTGCCTTGGCGAGAGTATAGAGAATTGACTTTGCTAATGATCAATTCGATCGGAGACAATACCAGGATATTCTCGATCAGATCTGCTTTTGGCAGGCGCTCGACGGAACGCACGTCCACCAAGTGTCGATTTCCCTCACCTCTCACTTGATAAATTCTAAAACCAAGGCCGGCTTTAATTTCGCGGGTGCGCACCACAATATGAAATTTTTCGCCCGAATGAAGTCGCAACTCCTCAGAAAACTGTAGGGCACGATTGGAAAGAAGATCCACGTCTTGCGTCATTCGCGGCTGATCCACATATGCATTTACTGCCTGAGCGCAAAACAGAACGACATCGTCACGTCCTTGCAAAAATTCAAGCACGGCCGCGTGGATCTGTGACAACGGCAAAGTTTCGTGCATCGCAAACTCCTGAAATGTTAGAACGTCCGCGTTTATCATCGTGAATATTTAGCGATTTTATTGCCTATTCTGTCAATGTAGGATCATTCAGATTGGTTTGGAAGGGGTGCAATTAAAAGTGAGAATTGGCAATTGAA
>JBDSEC010000007.1:0-5628 GCA_039920205.1 Pyrinomonadaceae bacterium | reverse complement strand
GGCCTCGGAACGCGGGCGCGTGCCATTACGACCCGCCGCCACCTCGGCGAAAGACCGCAATTTCTCCGGCTGCAGTTGCAGGACCCGCTTCGAACCCAAAGCTAAATTTATGTTCTGCGCATTTGCGACCTTTATCGTCACCACGCCGATCACTTGGCCGCGGTCGTTGAACAACGGGCTGCCGCTATTTCCTGGAGAGATGGGCGCGGTGATCTGTACGACCGACCCCAAATTCGGCACTTCGCGAATGGCGGACACAATGCCGTCCGCGACCGATCCTTCCAGACGCAAGGGATTACCGATCACAAATATCCGTTCGCCTTCGTCGGGCAAACTTTCGGCCATTTCTAGCGGCCGGTTGCGCTCGGCCGGAGCCGCCACTTGAAGCAAAGCGATATCGCCCTCTTCATCCAAACCACTGACCCCGTCTACGCGATAGGTGTGCGGCTTTGCTTCGAAGGTCCGGATCTCGACCCGGGCGGCGCCTTCGATGACATGTAGGTTGGTTACGACCTGACCGGGGCGAAGGAAAAACCCGCTGCCAGTCATCAGCAATTTATTTTGATCGTCGTAGGTGGCGATCGCCACGACCGACGGTTTGACGCGTTTGATCAGCTGGGGTAAGTAATTGTCCTGAGCCGAAAGACGCGTCGCGACAGAAAACAGTAGCAGCAGGGCCAAGAGCCCCACGGGGGAATTGCGACGGTTCATATAACTCCGTTGTCTGCTGGGGTTTAGGGAAAACGAGAGCCAACGGTTGGGATGTCGGGCTAAACTGTTGGTTCTACTTTAGGGTTGCAGCGCCGACGTACAGTTGTAGCGGGGAAATCCGCAAACAGCCGGCTGGAATTGAATTTTAGAGTTGTCGTCGGGAAGTTGGGCCGCAGTTGCGGGCAAATCGGAATATAGCACGGGTCGGTCAGTGTACAAAATGAATTGCTGATGGGTGCAAAGCACCAATAGCGGGGACCGGCCCAAGCCGATCCCCGCTATCTCCCCCTGGTTCTCCCCCTTGAAAAACGCCGATCGGGATTACTTCTCGATCGTACCAATGATCACACCGGCGGGAGTCGCGAATTCACTTTCCGCCGTGATGAAAAGTCCGAAATCTAACAACGCGGTTTCGGTCTTGATCTCGGCTTCGTTACGTTGGCCGGTGTTCACGATCTGTCCCAAACGGACGTATTTGTTATCCGGCGAGACCGCCCATAACACGTAAACCTGATTAGCGGGCGATTCCTTCAGTTCGTGGAACCGCATGGTTATCGTCGTCGGTCCGTCCTTACGCGGCTCTAACGAAACGTTCGCCCGCGATCCGGTCATTGGTCCAGACAAGTTGATCTTTACTTCGGTATCGGTTCCGCGGCGGAACCCGGGAATACCCAACATCGGCACGTTGTAGGCCGGGGTCGCGACGGCCGTAGTCGTCGCGGCGACCTTTTCGCCCACCGCGGCTCCGTCCTTCTCGCCCGAACTGCTCAGCGCCACGACGGCCAGGCCTTCCGGCACTACGCTGCGCAACACAACCTTGGTTGCCGGATTGTAAGCAACCAAGTCGCCTTGCGGCGATAGCACCATCATGAACTGCGTCATTGGCGTGGTAGTTTCAAACGTCCCGACACCTTTGTTTATCTGTACTGGACCAAGCAGGGTAGTCTTACCACTTTGGTCCACGGCGTAAAGATTGTAATTCGCGGTTTCGCCCGTCATTCCGGTGAGATCCAAATGGATCATCGTGCCGTCTTTCGAGCGGTGAACCTTGGCGACGCCCCGGGCGGTTGGCACCATATCGGTCGGCGACAAATTAACGACGACTTCCTTATCGGCCGGATATTCAATGACCGTATAGGTGCCGTCCGGGTTCTGCGTCGTTTGCGTAACTTGCGTAGTGGTAATGGTTTTGGTTTCCTGCGCTATAACCCAGCCGGTCGCGGCCATCGTTAATACGAGCGCACCAATTAATCGTGGTGAGTTCTTAAACATTCTAAAGCCCTCCTGTGGTCATTCTTATTTTTACAAATTAAACTTGTCTCCGTGTATTTACTGAATGTATGACTGCAAGCGTCGTGCCGTCGCGAGTTTTCGATGTAAACGTTTGATATATATAGGGTTAGGAAAAGAGGGTATGACTGGGACGACGCGATACCATACGAAGAATGTATGCTCGAGCAACAATCGACTAGTCGGTTCGTGCACGCTTTGATTGGCTGGTCGCACCGCCTAGCATGATCGTCCGCACGTCGGATGTCCACACCAATTTGGCCGACAATCCCCATCAAGCCATCGAAAAGTTGATGAGGCAAATGGTAAAGACTTCAAACACGAATCACGCGAATAAAAAAAGAAACTAATCCGGCTGGTTGAAAACATCTCGTCGTTGGACAAAAATATGGACCCGAAACAAATCCAATAAATGGAGTTGTTTCGGGTCCTCCGTTTGAAGGCGAACCTTGTTTAGGTACTACCGCACGTAGGCCGACGTGATCGGCAGATCGGTTGACAGTCCAAAGAACTGGTAATCAACACTCTGGTCCGAACTGTGTAGTACGTAGAAGGTCCGGCCGGCCGGCCGGAAAACGGCGAAGTCAGCCTTACCATCACCGTCGAAATCGCCCGGCGCGGGCACGTCGCCATTGGCGCCCCAGTTCATCGCGCTAACCGCGGTGTAATTTGTTAACAAATACCAGGTCCCCGTGGCAGGACGAAAGACGGCAATTTCGGTCCGGCCATCTGCGTTGAAATCACTCGGCGCTAACCGGTCACCGGTGCTCCCGAAAGCGATGGCGACGAAGGCGCTGTTCGAGCTCTGCAAGATGTACCAGTAAAACTGTCCGCCTACGTCGCGTACAACCGCCATATCGGCCTTGCCGTCGTTGTCGTAATCGCCCGTAACCGGCTTATCTCCATTCGAGCCGAACTGTTGCGCAATATATCCACCGGTGCTCTTTAGGATGTACCAAGTACCGGTGCTCGGCCGGAATACGGCTCGGTCGCAAGCGCCATCCCCGTCAAAATCCCCTGGTGCGGGAATGTCGCCGGCTTGTCCCCACTGAGCAGCGTCAAAATTCGCATTAAAGTCATCCAGCGGCGACCGCGAACTATACCAAGTACCGTTCGAAGGACGGAACACTGCATAGTCCGTGCGCAGGTCGCCGTTATAATCACCTGGAACCTGGATGTCCTCGCCTAGGCCAAAGTGCGGCTGGAAGTAGTGCACACTGCTGAAGTTAATCGTGATATTGGTGGACCAGTACCCATACCAATAACTGTCGGCATCCGACAAGGCACCGGGGCGATAGACGCCCAACTCCGCCGCCCGGTCACCATCGAAATCGAACCGGATGGTCGAATTATTGATTTTCATGATGTCGACGTAACGCGCCACGCCGACGGCATTCGAATTGTCACCCACCGCAACGACCTTGCCATCCGGTTGGATATAAAGCGCCCGTGGCGCCGCGACGAAATGCGTCGGGTCGTGCGAGCTAATATGATCCGTTTGGCCCAGTAGGGCACCGTTTTGATCAAATCGCGATAAAGCAGCTCCGCCCAGGCATGAACCGCCAACGATGATCTTGCCATCGGCCTGAACTGTCACGGAATACGCACTATCCCAATGACGATAATCAAGATCGAGCGTAACCCGTCCGCTGCTTCCAAAGGAGAGATCGCGAGTACCATCACTATTGAAGCGGGCGATGGCCCAATTACCCGCCAGATGCTGGTTGGTTTGTCCGTAATCGGCAAAACGAGTAGTGCCCACCGCGATTATCTTGCCATCCGGCTGAACCGCGATTGCGTCGGCCCGCTCGCTGTTGCCGAAATCAATGGTAGCCACGCCATTCGCCGCGGGTAAATTGCCGAATAGCGTATCAACGACGCCGTCAGCGGTAAACCGGCGCACCGTCATGTCGGTGTCACCCCAGGTTGATAGCTGATAGTCAATATCAAACGAACTGTTAGTAACCAATTTACCGTCCGTTTGTTGAGTGATCGCCGTGGCAATACCAGTGCCAGGGACCGAAATACCTGTTCCAAATGGTCCAAATGTAGAGTCTAAGGTGCCGTCGGTATTGAGTCTAAACAAAACCAGATTGGGCGATTGATTCACCGCGGGTACCGAACTGCCACCAACCACGATCTTTCCGCTTGGCTGGATAAGCACGCAATAGGCCCGGTTTGTCCCACCTAAATTCGATATAACCACGCGTCCGTTGGTTCCGAATCCTGAGTCGATCGTACCATCGGCCAAAACGCGAAAAACTTGGAAGCCATTGAAATTCCCCGGACCGACCATAACGATCTTGCCATCGGCTTGCCGCGCCGCTCCGGTTACTTGCAAAGTCGTGGTCTGAATTCCCCAATATTTGACCCCCGCGTTGCCAAAACTCGTATCCAGCGTTCCGTCACTGGTGTATCTGATCAGTTGTGGTTCCGGCGCGTTTAACCCTTGATTACGGTAGCCCGCAACCAAATACTTTCCGTCCGGTAGGACCATCATTGCGCGGCCATGTGAGTCGACACCAGAAACGGACGTGTAAACCTTTCCGCCGGTGCCAAACGTTGGATCAAGCGCAGCGCCAAAGACGGCAACGCATCCGAGAAACAGTATGATGAGCATACCAAAGACCCACATGTTGCGCGATTGTGTCGTTGAGTAATTCATGTTAAACCTCCGTAGATAAGGGCCAATCGGCAGAAAATTTGGGAGCTTCCACCAGTTTCGCAGATTTTCAAGCATAAAAGGTAAAAAAGCAAGCAATTTAAGCCGTCGTCACTTAAATTAAAGCGGCACACCCGGGCTAAAGCTAAATCATGAAGGAATCGAAGGTGAGCCAAAGAAAAAAGCGAAACACAGTCAAGTGCATCGCTCTTTTTCCAACTTCCTAACTTTACTAGTCTTAGTATTTGCTAAGTTCCACGATACCGCGCAATACGTCGTCCACCTGCGGCAAGATCGCATCTTCCAAACGCGGCGCGTAACCAACAAAAGTATCCAAGGCGGCAACGCGGCGGACGGGCGCGTCCAGGTATTCGAACAGCTCGTCGCCGATGCGGGCGGCGATCTCGGCACCGTAGCCGAACGAACGTGAATCTTCGTGTGTGAACAAAACGCGGTTGGTTTTTTTCACGGTCGCGGTGATCGCTTCCCAGTCGTAAGGAAGTAGGGTGCGAAGATCGATCACCTCGACCGAGATGCCTTGCTGCTCCATCTGTTTGGCCGCGACCAACGAACGTTGGACCAGCGCGCCATAGGTGATGATCGACATATCGGTGCCTTCGCGAACCGTTTTGGCTTTGCCGAACGGGACCATGAATTCGTCGGGTGGATACATCGATTTGTTGTAGGCCTGGCGGTACAGATGCTTGTGCTCGAGAAACAGCACCGGGTCGTCACATCGAATGGCCGTGCGCAGCAAACCGTTCGCGTCCAACGCATTCGACGGATAGACCACGCAAAGTCCCGGGGTGTGGGTAAAGATGGTCGAACCCGATTGCGAGTGATAGACCGATCCACCCTTCAAATATCCGCCGACCGGCACGCGCATCACGATCGGGCATTTGAAATCGCCCCCCGAACGCCAACGCATTAGCGCCAATTCGTTGCGGATCTGGTGATAGGCCGGC
>JBDSEC010000006.1:0-9080 GCA_039920205.1 Pyrinomonadaceae bacterium | reverse complement strand
GAACGAACCACCCCGGCGCTCCGCGCCAACCCCTCCTTAGCCAAGGAGGGGAGTCTTGTTTGCGCTTCGCGCCAAACCAGGCGCCTCAAGGCGGCGCTAAAAACGCTGGCGGGTCTTCGATCAACTCGCAATTTTGATTGCACCTGTCTGTCGCAGCTGGTTACGTATCTTGCGAATTGAACCTTGGACGGACTTGTTGTGATAGCTTGTCCCGACAGGTTAACAACCTGTCGTACCTTATGAGTGAACTAGACGAAGCTTGGAACCTAGCCATTGCCGAAGCCGAACGCCGCGCACGCGCCGGTGGTCGCGGTGACGTGGCGGAGTATCTCGCATTACGTGCGGCCAATGACCTGGCCCGGCAGACGGCCATTGATTGGCTGGGCGCGACGTTCCTGGCCGGCGCGGGCGAGGCCAATCGGCGCGGCGCCGCGATAACTTTGGAAAGAACCGAGAATCACCGGTTTACGGTCAACGGCGGATCGATGGTGGGCGTGCGGGTCACCTTGCGCTCGGGTGTGCGTAGTTTGACGGTCGAGGCCGGTTGGCCGCGAACGCCGCGCGACGGCTTTGTCGTCGGCAATGGTTTGGCCTGTGGGCGGATCGGCCATTTTGGTAATCGCAAAGCTAATGACGAACTGTTGCTGGTGCGGCCCGGCAACGGCGCGCCCGAATGGTGGGTGGTAGATCAAGACGGAACGCGCCGCCAATTTCGCGAGACGCGGGTCGGTGGCCACCTGATCAAACTTGTCGGTATCGATTGAGACGCAGACCATTTCGGGCGGCACTTGCACGAAATGGACACCGTAATGTTTACGCTGGTTCCTCCGATTCCAAATCCTCAAAACGTAGTAAATAAAAGGGATTTCGTTGATCGTCTCTCTGGATCGGTCCCGGTGCCGTCGCCGATCTAGCTTTGGCACGGCGATTGATTTACCTCGGATCAGCAACGAGGCGTCTAGAGTCGTCCCCGCGGCCCGTTGAGCAAGTCGCTGGTTCCACAGCGGCGAAAAAATCAATCTTTGGGTGAGGAGAATTAACTGATGACCAACTTGCGCAAATTAGTACCAACCTTTTTCGTGTTCGCCATCGTCGCTTTGTGCCTGCCCGTCGTGGCGTCGGCCCAATATGGCGGCTACGGTGGATATGGCCAAAATGGCGGTTACGGTAACAACGACCGCTACGGCAACAACAATTACGACCGCGGTTTGAAAGACGCGATCAGACGCGTTCAGGATCGCAGCGGTGATTTCCAGAATCACCTGGATCGGGCACTGGACCACAGCCACCTGAACGGTTCGAACCGCGAAGACCAGATCAACCAATTGGCGGATCAATTTCATGACGCCGCCCATGATCTTAGGGACAACTTTGGCAACAGGCGCAATGGCAACCGCGCTCAAAGCGACGCCCAGCGTCTAGTAAGAATTGGTTCGCAGATCGATCGCGTGATCCGCCGGGCCCATTTGGATTCGCGCAGCCAATCGGATTGGAACCAGATCCGCAACGATCTTAGCTACATCGCTCGCTCGTTCGGTATCGACAACCGCGGCTATGGTAACGGTGGTTACGGCAACGGCGGCTATGGCAATGGCGGCTATGGCAATGGCGGTTACGGCAATGGTGGCGGTCGTGACCGCGACCGTGACCGAGATCGCGACCGAGATCGCGACCGCGACCGCGACCGTGACTAGAATGGCGGCGGCCGCTGGCCCTAACCAAATGGATCGCCCGCGGGTGACGTAAGCGGTTAAGCCCGAAACGGAAGCCCATCCGGCGAAAAGACCGATAAAGCCCGGCAGATCCTACGATGGATCGGCCGGGCTCTTTGTTTTGATCGCAGTGGTTAGCGAGAAGTGGCTAGATACTCTACAAAAGCGATAAGCAATGCCAATACGCCGAGCGCCGCCAACCCAAGCACGATCAAATGGGGCACCCGAGGTACAAATCGGTTACACACACGGCAATTAATGCTGAGCGTATTCAGAGGTCGATGACAGTAAGGACACTTCATTGATCAATCGCGCGCTGGAGGGTACGCCTAACAACAGTTTGGCCGTTGACGGGGGGCCGTTTTCCGTCGGAAACATCATTTGCCGTTTGCTTATATACTACTCGCCGCTTGCGCACGACAAAAGTTCAAGCACCAACCGTAATCAATCATAGCGCAACCGACCGAAAGTTAAAACCGAAATCGCCGGAACCGGGCCGAAGCGGCGGGGCCGGAAGTCAGAAGCCGGGGCGTTCGGCACGGCAGAAACCCGATCGTCAGGGAGAGTGCTGCATCGGTGTGCGTGTCAGGATTAGCAAATCGACCCTCGTTACTACCTCGGGTCGACTGCTTCCGTTCCCCGCCCTTTGGGAGGGGTTAGGGGAGGGTCCGAAGGTTGACGACGAAAGGTTCTTTCTAGATTCTTGAAGCCCGCGAAGCGGGCAGCAGATGTCGAGCGATCATTCAACATAGCAATGAGATGTAAATCGAAATTGCGCTGGATTAATGGGCATCTGCCGCCCGCTTCGCGGGCTCCGGACATTAAAAAGGGGGGTCACGACTCATGCTAACGCACCCTCACCCCCCAACCCCTCTCCCAAAATCGGGAGAGGGGGGCCGGAAAAAGCAGAGTGCCCCTCAACCTTCCATTCGCACTTTTAATTGCACCAGGCCGAAGCGGCGGGGCCCAGAGTCAGGGGCCGGGTGCCGGGGCGAATGTGTCCCTCTGTGTACGGCAGAAACCCGATCGTCAGGAAGGGTGCCGCTTCGGCTTTGCAGGCCGGATCGAGGCCTTCAGCCGAGCCAAGATCAAAACAGCTCTGCCGCCCTCTGAGCAGCTATGTGCCAATAGGCTTCGTCCAGAATTGCAGGGTTATTTTCGGACGCTTGCGGTTTCGCCACCGCGGCAGGAGAGCCGCCGCCGTTCTGATTTTACTTAGGCCCGGACCGTCACGTAGCGGCTCAGACTTTCAAGCAGGGAGTCGAAATTCGGCTTGGCCACGAACTCCGTGGCTCCCGCCGTCATCGCTTCTTCTCGCTGTCCATCGTGGGCCCGGCCGGTGTAAAAGATCGTGGGCCGCTCCGGGTAAAGTCTGCGCAATTGCCGGCAGAGGTCAAAGCCATCCGTTCCCGGCATTGACGTGTCTAAGAGAAACAAGTCGAAATGTTCGCCCGCGGCGCGGACTAATCCGTCGGCACATGACCGCGCGGATACCACCTCTATCGAACGCAAATCCAGATATAGGGTCATCACTTTAAGCGCATCCAAGTCATCATCGATATACAGAATTTTAGGTCGAAGTTCAGACATCGGGAGCTCCTCTCTATTTTCCGCAAAGTCAGATCGTTAGAAATTTACCCAAGCTCGATGAGCGGATCATCCGCATTTGCTGTGTTTTCTAAGATTAGGGACACGGAATCTAACGTATGCGACGGGTCGCCGTCAGTCATCTACCTGACATAGCGGTGTCGATTTCTGCGGCAGAACACCGCGGTTCAACTCAACTGATATGGACCAGGCCTACCGGCAGCATCCGTGGTCCACTGAAAACCGTTTAACCTATGACAATGACCCAACACAGGGGGTAAGCGTGCTCCGTCTGTACCAATTTCCCTATGATCTCGCCACGATTATCCGGTCCGCTGTCTTAGTTTCGTGCGGAAAACTTGCTTCGCAATTCGTCGGACTTTAACTTTTCTGGCCAAATATTCCTGGCACGGACTTTGCTCCTGAAACCGCGAACATAATCTTGTTTGTATGGAGTTCCGACATGAAAGCAACTGAATTATTAAAAGAAGATCATCAACGAGTAGCCAATTTATTTAAGCGGGTAAAGGCGACCCCGAAGGGTGAGCATCCGGCGCTCTTTGCCCAGATCAATGCCGAACTGACGGTACACACGCATATTGAAGAGGTCATATTTTATCCCGCGCTTTTGAAGCAGGGCGACAAACCGCTTCAGGACATTACGCGCGAAGGCATCGAAGAACATCATCAGGCGAAAATGTTTCTCGGGGAACTGGCCAAACTTTCTCCGGCCAACAAACAGTACGAAGCCAAGCTTACGGTGTTGATGGAAGACATCGAGCATCACGTCAAAGAAGAAGAAAGCGATATGTTCAACCAGGCCGATGACCAACTCTCGGCCGAGGCGCAGGAAAAACTCGGCGCCCGCATGGAAAAGGAAAAGGCCAAACTCGTGGCCACGTTTCCGCCGGCCCAGCGGGCCGCCTTGAACCGATCACTCAACTCGCCCGAATCCAAAGGAGCTTTGGCCACAGCGGTCGATAAAGCCAAAGAGTTGGTGACGGATCTGCTTTCCGCTGGTGGTCCGGCCGGCAACGGTCGCGCGGCGCAAACCAACGGGCGCAACGGGCGCAACGCGGGCAAAGGAAAGCCGAAAACTCGGGCCCAGGCCACGAAGAAGCCAGGTCGGTCCCGCGTTGCCAAAACCACCCGGTAACCGAGGCTTGCGCTGATGAACGCAGAAGCAAATGGCCCGGTCGATGAACTGGGGGCTTTCGATGATTCAACCGGCGATCTGCACGTGATCATCGAAAGCCCTAAAGGTTGCCGCAACAAATACACCTACGAACCAAACCGGCGTCTATTCGTCCTGACCGGGATCCTGCCGTTAGGTGCGTCGTTTCCGTTCGACTTTGGATTTATACCCGGCACGGTGGGGGGTGACGGCGATCCGCTGGATGTTCTCGTGTTAATGGAGGAGCCGGCCTTTGTCGGCGTACTGGTGCCCAGCCGTTTGATCGGTGTGATCAAAGCCGAGCAGACCGAAAAAGGCGTTACGGAACGCAATGACCGTTTGATTGCCGTGGCGACGGCCTCGCGAACCCACTCGGCGATCCAAACCCTGAGTGATCTTGATCAGAGTGTGGTGGACGAGATCGAGCACTTCTTCGTTTCTTACGACGCGGTCAAGGGTAAGAACTTTAAACCCCTGGGGCGGTACGGGCGGGGAAAAGCGCGTGCGATCGTTGACGCCGCTTGCATATGCCCGTCAATCGTTTCAGGTTGAATTCAACGGGGCGGCTACGGGGGTGACGACCGCGGCCGCTTACATCGGATCAAGCGTGATGAAGATCCACGGAGGGCAATATGGATACCGGGAAACCGACCAAAACAAAGCAGACGATCAATAAAAGTTCGGACCAGCCTAAACCCGCTAACGGGGACGGGGCTCTGCCCGGCGAAACCAGTAGGAACGTAAACAAGATCATCGCGATCGAAAGAGCGCAGAAGCAGAACCGCACGTTCGGCGAAAAGATCTCCGAAGCCGTCGCGGCTTTTTGCGGGAGCATGGTCTTTGTATACGTGCACATTTTGTGGTTTGGCGGTTGGATCATGGTCAATTTAACGGTATACCGTTTCGATCCCTTTCCCTTTACTTTTCTGACCTTGGTCGTCTCGCTCGAAGCCATCTTTCTCTCGACGTTTATTCTGATAAGTCAGAATCACGAAACGCAGTTAACCGAGCGCCGTAATCATCTCGACCTCCAGATCAATATGCTCTCCGAACAGGAGAATACGAAGATGCTGGAGCTTCTCGGTCTTATCGCGGAAAAAGTGGGCGTGGCGGCGGACGACCCGGCCATGGAGGCACTTAAGGAAGAGGTTGATCCCCAGACCCTTGTCGAGCAAATAATGTCGGCGACCGGTTCCCCCGATAAAGACGCTAAACCAAAACACCAATAGGTCTAGTTATACGATCTAGAGATCTGTCCACAAACTAGCTAGGCGTAAAACCGGTCTGCGGTTATGAAGGGGCGGTCCGTGACAAATTCTCCGGCGTTAAGCCTGCAGCTGTTTTTCAGAGTCCTCACTGACCGATGCTAAATACTCGAAACCCTCGGCGGTTATTCGGTACCTTACCGGACGTCGCGAATCCCTGATGGTTCGATAAAGGAAACCCAGCCGAACCAATCCGCCCGCCGCTTCCTCGATGGTTTCGGCGGAGGCGGTGTGGATCGCGATCAGGGCTTCATAGGCGTCAAAGTCCCTAGCGTCTGCACAGGCAAAGCTAAGAACGTGAAATTCTAGTTCGGTTGGCCTTCCATCTGAGTTCATCTGAGTGAATCCTTTAACGGAGCATTCGCCAGGGTCGTTTAATTGCAAGGGTCGCGGAATGTCGACTCAGGTTCGGGTGGATCGAAGAATAGCGGACCAGCCGGTGCCCGTCTGTATGACAGCGTACATACCGGCCGCCCAATGTCGCGTACGTTTTCCAAACCACTCGCGCAAATGACTCCCGAGTCTGGACGCGTCTGCTGGGGGCAAACAGGGTGGCCGGGTTTGTTTTATTCACCAGGGAGGGTAAATGGATCGAGCGACGCTAAGCGCAGTGGTTGAAGAAGTGATGATGCTTTTGCACGATCTGCCTGAGACCGTTCTCTGGAAATTGCGCGAATGCACGGGCGGTGACGTCTCGTTGTCGGACGCTAACAATACTGCGACGCGTATCCAGGGCATGATCGAAAACCAGAACGACGGTACGGTACGTTTCGCTTGGTCATCCGATCTTGGCCCTAGTCCGCTTAAGAACATAATACTAACGGTACGCTACGACCATAGCGGATATGTAAGCCTGCTGTCGGGAACACAACGTTTTGCTCCGAAGGAACTTGCGGAGTGGCTACGGCCGTGGTTGTTCCCCTTGGTCGTTTGATCCGGGACACGGACTTTCCCCGGGGAGAGGCCTCTTTTTACTTAGCCTTTCCCGGCAACTGTGATTCTGTTCGCGCCCGCCGCTCTCCTAGATATTTCCCCCAACTTTTGCTTGACTCACCCGAAACCCGCACTTGGTCGTTCATAAAATCAGCGAACGGGAGCTGGATGCTTAGCGCGCCCGATACCGCCGATTGCAATCTTCGCTGCTCAATCGACAACCTTGCTTATGACATGTTGAATCTTGAATGGTCGCAAGGGGTGCAATTTAAAGTGGGAGTTGGTCGAAGCCAGCAAGCGTTCGTAGCCCCGCCTTTAGGCGGAACCGTAGCGTGAATGTCTCGCTGAACTGGACGAGCAGATTGGGAACGATTCCGCCTAAAGGCTACAAACACACGACTTCACCGCAAGACAACCGACATTAGTGTTCTTGCCAACTCGCACTTTTAATTACACCCGTCGCAAGGTTTGACCCCGCTTGTAATTCGACGGAATCTTTTTTGGTTGGTTCAAGTCGCGGGGCTGAACTTCCGCTACGCTAGGGGTGGTTTGATGCTCACTTTTGCCACGCATCGCGGGCCGGTTGCGATCCGTAGGTTCAAGCAGGCCGGCGCGGGCCGGGTGGAAATGTGGTCGGCACGCGGGCTCGTGCCTTTCACCACGTGTCGAAACCGTTAAATTCGTAAAAAGCATAAAAACCGTAAAAACCTTAAAAACCGAGGTAGACGGTAAACGGGTAGACGGCAGACGGTAGGCGAAGGCCGAAGCGGCCGATGTTGGGCGCCGGGTGCCGTAGAAAACAGAAGAGGTGAAGGGGAGATGGGAATAAAATCGTATCGCGAAGCTTCTGGCTGCTTACTGCTTACTGATCGCGACCCACTTTCGCAAAAACGGTTCGTCCCTAATTCGGTACGCATGGTTCGGCGGGATAGGCAATTTTGCTGAGCAATTTGTGCGAAAAGGAGGTCCACACGTGCTATTTGCTTTTTCGATTTGCAACGTTCCACGTAGAACATTTCACGCGTTCCACGGCAGAAACCTCGGGCCGATGCGGCGGGGGTTGGGTGCTAGGGAAAAGACAGAAGAACTGGACGCCAGGCCAAAGCGGCGCCCTCACCCAATCTCTCCCCAAGGAATAGGGGCGGAAGCTTCGGGATTTGAAAAGACGTTTCCCGCACCTTAACGAGTGCAATAAAGGTAAAAGGCGCCTTTTTCTAAAGGAATTAAGCGTCGCGATTGTATTGCCGCGATACATAGGGGTGAAAAAAACAATTATCAAGAAGTAGAGCAGGACCGAAATGGCCAGTGATGGGTGCCAGGGAAAACAGAAGGGGTGAAAAGGATAAAATCGTATCGCGGAGCGGCGGGCTGCTCACTGCTTACGGCTCACTGCTCACTTCTACAATATTTAGCAGTTTGTTAACCGTCCTAGCACGTTGCCTGCCTTGACTCTGTTAGGTATATTGGATAAAACCAATTTGCCCAATCATAAATTTCAGCGTTCGCCCGAATCAGAGAACGCATTTCCCGGTTTTCGGCTTTCACGAAAGGATATTCCCAGTGTCTCTAAACTTGCTCCGCGCCTGTAAGGTCGTCTTCACGCGCCACAATTTCATTCTCTTTTTGTTGATCACTGCGTTGGTTTCCGCTGCGTCGTTGCAGCGCTCGAATCGCGTGATGCCGACCGCCCAAGCGGTCTCGACCTCGATCGTGATCAGCCAGGTCTATGGCGGCGGCGGTAATGCCGGATCGACCTATACCAACGACTTTATCGAACTGCATAACGTAAGCGGCTCCGCCGTCAGCGTGGCCGGCTGGTCCGTGCAATATGCATCCGCGACGGGTACGACCTGGGCGGTTACTAATTTGACCGGATCTATCCCGGCCGGTGGTTATTATTTAGTGCAAGAGGCGGTCGGGGCCGGCGGCACGACGCCCTTGCCGACGCCAGACGCAACCGGCACGATCGCCATGAGCGCGACCGCGGGCAAAGTGGCCTTGTCCAACTTGACCACCGCGTTGACGGGCGCTTGCCCGTCGGGCGCTGCGATCATTGACTTAGTCGGTTATGGCGCGACCGCCAACTGTTTCGAAGGTACCGGCCCGACCCCGGCGCCCAGCAATACCACTTCGGTTGTTCGCGCCGGTAGCGGCTGCACCGATACGGACCAGAACGCGACCGATTTTGCCGTTTCCGCGGTACCACCGATCGCGCGCAACTCGGCGGTAGCGGCGTTCACTTGCGGCGGCGGCGGAACGCCGACCTTAAATATTAACGACGTTGCGTTGGCCGAAGGTAATGCGGGTACTACGACGTTCACCTTTACGGTATCGTTGACGGCTCCGGCTGGTCCTAGCGGCGTCACGTTCAATATCGCGACGGCCGATGGGACCGCGACCGTGGCTGAC
>JBDSEC010000005.1:0-3648 GCA_039920205.1 Pyrinomonadaceae bacterium | reverse complement strand
AAGTTGACGCATTCCACTGACGATCCGATAATTTTACGATGGCGCATTACTGTCACATTTGCGGCCGTCACCGCGCCAACGAGCGATTCAGCGGTCGTGGCCACCGTGATCATATTTGCCAGGACTGCCAGAGATTGCCGAAGTCGGAACGAAAGCGATTGGATGAGATTGATGAAATCCACGGCTTTCTCCGGCAATCCCATATTTCCGCTAAGAATTTAGCGAGATTGCAGGTCTTGGCCGGATCTCCGGACCCAGAGATCGCCCGTATGGCTGCTGCCGTTCATCAAGTGGCGGTGTTGCGACCGTACAAAAAAAAGCGCTTTAAGTTCTTGCGTACAAAAGATCGGGAATTGCTTATCCGGCTCGAAGAACTCGGCCTGTTGGATCGATATGACGACAAATTATGGGACGACCAAATTGACGAAGAGGTGGAAGCTGGACATCTTGATCGGCTGCTTGACGAGGCTGAGTGGGGCTTGGAGAATCGGAACTATCTGCCTTTTTGAACCAAAAGGACCAGGAAGGCTCGTGCGGTACTGCCGCGACCGTCTAACTGACTGGACTCGCCCGGCGGATATATTTTAATGATTTCTCCGGGTGAACTTCAGTTATCAGGCATGACACGATACGGACAGTTTGACCAAATCGGACTCCAGCAATTGTTCGGAATCGCGAAATATTTCCGGTAGAATTCGTTCCATGACTACAGTTATACTCAAGCCAGAAGTAGACTGGAAGGAAATTACGTTTACTAACCATCGGACTCATCTTCCGAACGAACTAACATCCGCTGCATTCGAATTCGGCGTATCCGCCGATCTTCGATTCGCTCAATAGTAAATTTCACCTCGTTGAATTCAACCGCTTCGCCGTTTTCCGGCAACCGGCCGAATTGGGCCAGCATAAATCCGGCCATTGTTGAGTAAGCCGAGTTTTCCGGAAGCTCTAGCTGCAGTTTTCGATTGGCGTCACGCACCGCCAGCATTCCGTCCAAAAGGAAATCATCACCAACCTTGCTGATCTGCGCGCGCACCTCTTCATCAAACTCGTCGTTGATATCCCCGACGATCTCCTCTAAGAGATCCTCCAACGTCACAATGCCTTCGACCCCGCCGAACTCGTCGACCACGAATCCTAAGTGCGTCTGCGTTGTCTGCATACGTTTTAGGACCACGCCTAAACGCGCCGTCACGGGCACGTACATGGGCGGATGGACCAGCTTTTCCAGGTCGAATGCACCCGGGTTCGGCGATTCCAGATACGGTTCCAAGTCCCGGCGGAAGAGCACTCCGACCACGTCATCCAATTGTTCGCGGAATACGGGCAAGCGAGAAAACCCGTTCTCGCGAAAGGCTTTTTTAGTTTCCTCCAAAGTAGCCGCGACCGGTAAGGCCTTGACCGACATGCGTGGGACCATGGCTTCTTTGACCTCGGTGTCGGTGAAGTCAAACACGCGGTTGATCAGCTTTTGTTCATCAACTTCTACTTGTCCGCTGCGGCGCGAAGCATCGATCAGTTGCCGCAACTCGTCTTCAGTGTAGATCGATCCATGCTCGTGCGATGGGCGCAACCCGAACAGACGTACGGTCGCGGTGCCCGCCCAATCCAGCAGCCGGATCGGCCAGCGGAAGGTTTTGTAAAACGCTTCCATGGGCCAAGCAATCGCCAGCGCGGTCCTCTCGGCCATTTCCAGCGCAAGCGTCTTCGGCGCTAATTCGCCCAACACGATGTGAAGAAAGGTGATCACGCTGAACGCCACGGTGAAGGCGATCGCGTCCAGTACCGGTTCAGAAACCCGGCCTTCCAAGGGCACTTCCAACAAATGCGCCACCGCCGGTTCGCCGATCCAGCCCAACGCCAGTGATGACAGAGTGATTCCGAGCTGCGTAGCCGAGATGTACGCACTCAGATTATCGATCAAGCGCATCAATCGCTGCGCGCGTCGATCGCCCGCTTGGGCCAGCGCCTGTATTCGCGAACGGCGGACGCCGACCAGCGCGAATTCCGAGGCGACAAAAAAGCCGTTTGAGAGGACCAGCAAGATCACTGCTGCCAACTTGAACAGGGTCAACATACCTGATGATTGTAGGGCAGGGGACCGGTTTCCCCCAATTACGCCTGCCCAACAAAAAAAACGCGCCGGTCGCAATATGCGACCGGCGCTTTAGTCGGGGCCATGTTGACGAGGCGGCTAATACGCCCGCATAGCGGCCGTGTTGTCGCCAAATACCATCCCCGATTGGCCGGCTACCGAATCACCAAGTAGGATCCCGTCGCCAAGCAAAATTCCGTCACCGAGAAGGATACCGTCTCCCAATAGAATGCCATCGCCCAGCAAAATGCCGTCGCCTAACAGAATTCCATAAGCTAACATCGTCGTTCCGTCGCCGAGCAATATCCCATCGCTAACCAAAACTCCGTCGCCCAACATGATCCCGTCACTGACTTTCGTCGGATCACGCTGGATCACATTACCATTGGGAACAAACGCTTCATTGATCGTCGCCCCCAGATCAAAGAACCTTTGGTATTTGGTTACTAGGTTCTGCCCGGTGGCATACGTCTGGCCCACGATAATACCCTGGCCCCAGGTTGAACTCTGATTGAACGAATAGTTCGTCACCGTTGTCGGCATGGCGCCCGTTAACGTCGGCGCACCGACGGGGGTCGAATTTGACAGGTCCGTTCGGAAATTCTTGCCCAACCGAACCGCGCCTTCGACATTCAACAAGCCGGCGCCTTGCTCCAACATGTTCGCCCCGGGGATCGGCTGCGCCGTGTACATCAGAATGGTCTTGACCATATTTGGCGTCAGTTTCGGGTTGGCTTGCAATACCATGGCCGCCGCTCCGGCCACGACCGGAGTCGCCATCGACGTACCGCTCAGGTACATCATCCTTTTGTCCGTTCCGCTGGCCACACCAGCATCCAACGTCGGATTCGCGGTCACCAGCGCGTTATAGTCCGCTTCGGCATAGATCAATTTGTTACCCGGGGCGACGATCTCGGGCTTGATCAAGTTGTCGAAATGCTTGACGCCCGCGGCATCGGTCCAATAGCTGCGCGTTGGTCCACGCGAACTGAAAGTAGTGACCGTATCATCCAAACGCGAGTTAGTGCCGTAAGTGTTGGCGGCGCCGACCGTGATCGCTGACGGCTCGTTACCCGGTGAATGGATCATCCCATAAACCTTCTGGCCCGTGTCCGTTTTTCCGTTGTTGCCGGCGGCGGCAACTACGACGATGCCCGCATCAACCATCCGGCGCACCGCACGACACATCGGGTCGTTACGATAGGAATCGATCGCCGGGCTGCCGAGACTCATGTTAACGACGCGAATCCCATAGGTAGTACGGTTCGCAATGATCCACTCCATCGCCGCAAGGACATTCGCGGTCGAGCCCATACCCTGCGCATTCAATACGCGAAGGTTGATCAAATTCGCTCCACTGGCAATACCGGGGAAACCATCGTAAACGCCGGCCGCCGCGGACGCGACGTGAGTACCGTGTCCATAAGGATCATCTACCCGGTTTTCGCCGGTGAAATCCTTGCTGAATTTGATCCGGCCATTGAATGCCTTGTGGCCCGTGTCCATCCCCGAATCCATGATAACGATACCGATGCCTTGTCCCAGCAATTGGG
>JBDSEC010000004.1:0-5135 GCA_039920205.1 Pyrinomonadaceae bacterium | reverse complement strand
ACAAAATGTCGACCACATATGGGTTGATGAATCCGCCGTTGTTATTGCGGATGTCGATGATCACGCCCTCTTTGCCCTGGTTTTCCGCGTCCAGATCGATATAGAGTTGGTTCAGCGACCCCTGCCCCATATCCGGCAAGTGAACGTAACCGATCTTGCCGCCGCTGATCTTGGCGACATAAGCCCGGTTCGATTCGACCCACTGGCGGTAAAGCAAGAATTTTTCCTGCGTCGTACTGATCGGTTTGATCACGATCGAGCGCTTATCCGCGACACTGCCGGTTCGCGAAATTCCGACCACCACGCGCTTGCTCACCTTGTTCTCCATCGCTTCGTCAAGGTTGGTTTTGCCGTCAATATTGACGTTATCGATGCTGACCAGATAGTCGCCAACGTTAATTCCGCCGACGACTGCGGCGGGACTCAACGTGATAATCTCGGTGATCTTAAGCCTGCCGTTCGTCTCGAATTCCGCGCGGTCGAAGCGCAGTCCGAACTTTCCGACCGGCGTCGCTACAAAGCCCGGCGCGCCCTGCACCCCCAAATGCGAAGCATTCAATTCCCCGACCATCAGGTTCATCAAACGCCGGACCTCATCCATATTGCGCGCGTCGCTGATCAACGGTTCATAGGTTGCGCGCACGGCATTCCAATCCGCACCGTGAAACTTGTCGTCGTAGAAATTGTCGCGCATATAGCGCCAACCCTGTTTGAAAATTTCCATCTTCTCGCGCGCAAATTCGGTGTTCATCTCGGCGTTGACCGCCAGCGGACGAACCGTGCGATTTTCCACGGTGACGATATTCACGCGGCCGTTTTCCAGGTAGTAAACTTCTTTGCTGTCGGGCGAAAATTGCCCGCTGGATTTAGCGGCGGCGGTCGAGGTCAACTGGCGGGCCGACGTGTCGGTCGCCAGGTCGTCCAGCGAGATCGTGTAAAGATTCGATTGCCCTTCCGCGGTCGCGACCACGAGCAAAAGTTTGCCGTCGGGGCTGATCACGGGGCTGCTGCTGTCGATACCGGCGCCCAGCACACTCAATCGTTTTCGAATATCTTCGAAAACTATCTCGGTCTTATTTTCATCTTTTTTCGGCGTGACAATAGCGGCTCCAATACTTGACGCCGCGGGAGCCGGTGTCGGGGTCGGTGTGGCCGTGGGAGTTGGTGTCGGTGTCGGGCTGGGCGCGTTGGTCGGCGCCGGTGGTTGTTTGTCCTTCGGGTTTTCCTGTTTGAAGAGGTCACGGAACTGGTCTTCGCGGAATTTGGGCGTGCGCAGCGTCAGGTCTATACGCGCGATCACCGCCTCTTCCGTTCGCTGGCTGGTGTCGAATAAAATATATGATCCGTCCGGGCCCCAGACCACCGAACCGCTATTTGAATTGGCGATGAAACTGACCGGCCGTGCCGCGCCGCCGGCGGCGGGAACGACATAGACGTTGGCGTACGAGCGGGTAACCGGGGTTACATTCAGAAATGCGATCCACTTGTTGTCCGGCGACCACGAGAAAGCATCACCGCTTAACAGCGGGGCGCCATCCGCATTGAACTTGCAGAGTTCGCGTTCCTGTTTGGACGCGATGTCGTAAACCATCATCGCGCCTGAATTGCGAATGAAGGCGAGCGTTTTCCCGTCGGGCGCAAACTTCGGCAAGGCGTCGCTGTTGGACCCGCCGCCGGACAATTTCGTCTCGGATTCGGTCGCGAAATCGTATTGATAGATTGCCATCGCGCCGTCGCGTTCCGAATTATAGACCAGCGTTTTGCTGTCCGGTGACCAAGTTACATAGCTCTCCGGCGCCGGCGTATTCGTCACGCGCGTTGCGTCGCCGCCTTCTTTCGCTGAACCGGCGAAAACTTCACCGCGGGCAACGGCCGCCACTTTCTTTCCGTCCGGCGAAAGTACCAGTTCGCGCAATTGCGTCGAAAGATTAACCCGTTCCATCATCGGGCTGGCCGCAACACCGCGCAGGGTGATCACCACCGGCTCGGCCTGGCCGCCGTCGGTTTTCATCTTCCAGATCGCGAAATTGCGTTCAAAAACTAGCTCCTTCCCATCGTTTGACAAGCTGGCCCACAGCACGCGGCCGTCGGTGAAATTCGTCAATTGTTTTTCCGCGCCGCCTGCCGGTTTCATCCAGAGGTTTTGCTCGCCATTGCGGTCGGATACAAAGTACAAGCGCGATCCGTCGGCGGTAGACATCGGCCACATTTGCTTGGCGCCGATCGAGGTCAGCTTTTCGTACTTATCGCCGTTCTTGTTCCACAGTTCCGATTCATCGATGTGGCTATGCCCGCGCCGCCACCATTGGGTATTACTAAAACCGCGCGCCGAAAAGGTGAACGAGCCATCGGCTAACGGCGTCGCGCCAAATTCACTGGTGTAACGGTCGGCGCTAAGCGTCATGGGCGTTCCGCCGTTCGCCGAAACGCGGTAGATGTCGCTCATGCCGAAAATGTCGCGGCTGGTTGATGAAAAATAGAGCCACTGGCCATCGCGCGACCAGGCGTCCAAAGTTTCCGACGCGTCGTCAAATGTCACTCGGCGAAGATTCCCACTGTCCAGATCTAGCAAATAAATATCGCCGTTGCCGGTGCGGTTCGAGGTAAAGGCAAGCCGCTTTCCATCGGGTGAAAATAGCGGGCGCGCTTCGGTCGCCGGGTGCGAGACCAGCAAACGCGCAATACCACCCGTCGCCGGTACGGACCAGATATCACCCCCGGAAACAAATGCGATCTCTTGCCGGTCGGGCGACAACGAAGGCTCGGTCATATAAGGCGCCGCCTGAGCCATCACGGCGCAGGTAGCGAAAAATAACAGTGTCAGAACACACTTGGTCAGCGTCATGATTTTTGCCTTAATTAACGAAAATGAATTTATCTGCCGGCCACCCCGGAAAGTATTGGCCTGCGAAGTGTTGACTTTAGGTCGCCGACAGTCTAAAGACTCCTGTGTATTTGCACAAACGAATTGTGACGAAGGTGGACCGAGCCGAGAGTACGCCGTTCGACAGCGTGACGAACGGCAAAGTGGCGTCGTTGCGCGATCAAGAAAGCCTAACTGTACCAGGAGACCCAAAATGAAATTCAACAAGTTCGGAATGACCGCCGTCGCTTTGGCCGCCGTGGTCCTCTTCGCTGGCGGCTGTAGCCTGTTCAGCGGTTCCAGCCCCACCGCCACCTTCAAGGCGTTTTATGAAGCGTCCAAGAAGAAAGATGCCGCGGCGATCAAAAAGACCATGTCCAAGGGCACCATCGAGATGATGGAAAAGATGGCCAAGGACTCGGGCAAGTCTTTGGACGACATGCTGAAGGAAAGCAAGACGTCGGGCAAAGATACGCCGGAAAAGATGCCTGAAACGCGTAATGAAAAGATCGATGGCGACAAAGCCACGCTCGAGGTCAAACGTACCGAGAGTGGCAGCGATTGGGACACCATGCCGTTCGTTAAAGAGGATGGGGAATGGAAGCTCGCCTTTGATAAATTCATCGAAGAACTCATGAACAAAATGAAGGAAAAGATGCCGACCCCCTAAGCCGTATGGGGAAAATCGAAGCTAGGAGACCATTTATGAAATATTCACGCGTTGGATTCGGTTTGGTTGCGCTCGCGGCGGTGGTGATCGCCGTTGCTGGTTGCGGTTGGTTGGGCGGATCGTCGCCGACGGCCGCGATGCTGTCGTTCTACGAAGCTTCGCGGAATCAAGACGCCACGGCGATGAAGAAGTATCTGTCCAAAGCCAGCATCGAGATGATGGAAAAAATGGCCAAGGAGAAGAGCAAGTCACTGGACGAGTTTTTGAAGGAGGGCAAACTGGGTCGCGGTGACAAGGACCCCAAGGTGCCCGAAGTTCGTAACGAAAAGATCGACGGCGATAAGGCAACGCTTGAGGTCAAAGACACTGACCGGGACAAGTGGGAAACCATCCCGTTCGTCAAGGAAGACGGGTCCTGGAAGATCGCTTTGGATAAATTCATGGAAGCGGAAAAGAAATAGGCCGGTTACATTCGAGCCCGGCATAGGTAGTTCGCTATCTACCGCTAACTCTGTAATAGTGGCGGGCATGAAAACAATTAAAGCCGGTGCGGCTGTGACCGCGTTGTTTGCGGTCGCTATCGCGTTGACGGCTTGTGGTGTGGTGGGTGGCTCGGGTCCTTCGGCCACCCACAAAGCTTATGTCGAAGCGATGGCGAGCAATGACGTCCCGGCGATCAAGAAAGTAATGTCAAAGGCGGCCTTGGTCATGCTGGAAAAGCGGGCTCAGACCCAGAGCAAGACATTGGACGACATGCTAAAGGAATGGAAGGTAGGGCCGGATGACGCCAAGTGGATGGTGGAGGAGCGTAACGTAAAGATCACCGGCGACACGGCGACCATGGAGGTGCGCGGCAGCAAAGGCGGAACCGATGATTGGTCCACCCTACCTTTCGTCAAAGAGGACGGCGAATGGAAAGTTGCCCTAGATAAATACAAGTCTTAGTTTGACCCCTGACCTATCCGGGAAAATTGCCCGCAACCTGCGGGCTCAGGAGACCCCAAAAGTGAAACATTCGAGAATCGGTACGGCTTTCGTTGCCCTCGCGGTCGGCTCTGTTTTTGTTCTGGCGTGTGGCCTTTTTGGCGGTTCGCCCACCGCCTCCTTCAAAGCTTATTTCGAGGCGTCAAAGAAAAAGGATGTCGCGGGTATGAAGAAATACCTGACCAAGGGCAGCCTCGAGATGACGGAAAAGACCGCCAAGGACCAGGGCAAAACGCTGGACGAGGTGTTGATGGCGCAGGCCGAAAGCAGTGCCAAATCGAACGAGAAAGAACTGGAAACGCGCAACGAAAAGATCACCGGCGATACGGCCACGCTAGAGATAAAGAACCAAACAAACGGCGACTGGATGACCATGCCGTTCGTCAAAGAAGATGGCACCTGGAAGATAGCAATAGATAAGTTCGTCGAAGACATGTTGGACAAGATCAAGAACAAAACATCCAAGCCCTAGTTCAAAGGAAAGGATGCAATTAAAAGCGGGAGTTGGAACTTGAGACATCGCACGACGATCAGCATGGGCGCCGATGGTAAGAAGTTCCTATCTCTTCGCGTTGAAGACGCGGTGAGAACTTAGCCAGATGTGAAACGTCTGGTAGG
>JBDSEC010000003.1:0-3166 GCA_039920205.1 Pyrinomonadaceae bacterium | reverse complement strand
AAAGACGAGGATTCGGATTTCGGAGTGGTTCTACCGGTGGCTGGTGAGGTGGGGAAATCGTACCAACTGACGGTGGAATATTCCGGCGACGGCGCGCTGCTGGATGCCGGCGGCGGCAATTTTTTCCTGTTGCCGCGCTCGACCTGGTATCCCAACAATGCCAGCGCCGCCTTTGGCGACCGGGCATTGTTCGATCTTAAATTCCATTATCCGAAAGGTTACATTCTGATCGGGGTGGGGGCCTTGGTTGAGCCGGAAAGACCCGAGGGTGATTCCATCGCATCGCATTGGACGAGCGGACAGATCGAATTACAAGTCGCCGGATTCAATTACGGACGTTTCAAGAAGAATGAAGAGATGGATGTGCCCTCGGGCTACAACATCGAGTATTACGCAAACACTGAATTGCCCAACGAAGTCCGCATGATGCAACTGCAGATCGAGCAGGCCGAGGCCCGAGGCGAGACTACGGGCACTACCTTGGGTGCGATGACCACGACAGCAATGGCAAAAACTGCGATCGGTGAGACCGAAAACGCGATGCGCATCTACAACGCCTATTTCGGAAAGCTTCCCTTTACCCGGATCGCCATGTCCCAACAACCGGCCGGGTTTTTCGGGCAGGCGTGGCCGACCTTGGTGTTCATGCCCTACACGGCCTTTCTGGATAGCACTCAACGCGTACAGATGTTTGGCATTCGCGGCGGCACCAATAATTTTTGGACGTTCGTCGGCCCGCACGAAGTATCGCATCAATGGTGGGGGCACGCGGTAGGTTGGACCAGCTATCACGATCAGTGGATGAGCGAAGGCTTCGCCGAATTCTCCACCTCGATCTATGCCCAGTTTGTTAAGAAGGACTTGGGAAAGTTCAATGATCTTTGGACGCGCCAGCGCGAATTGATCACGGAGACTAACCCTCGAACGGGCAAGAAACCTTACACGGTCGGCCCCGTGACGCAGGGCTATCGGCTGAATAGCGCGAAAACCGGCAATGTCGCACGCGCGATGATCTACCCGAAGGGCGCTTATATTTTGCAGATGATCCGCATGATGATGCTGGACCACCGCGATGGCACCGGCGACAAGCAGTTCATTCTAATGATGAAAGACTTTGTGCAAAGCCACCTGAATCAGGATGCATCAACCGAGGATTTCAAAGCCATCGTCGAGAAGTACATGACGCCGGGAATGGACGTCGACAAGAACAAGTCGATGAATTGGTTCTTTGACGAATGGGTTTACGGGACAGATGTGCCGGCCTACTAATTCGAGTATCAGATAACCAAGACCCCGGACGGCAAACCCGCGCTTAAGGGCACGATCACGCAATCCGGCGTGTCCAAGAATTTCGTGATGGCGGTACCGATCTATCTTGATTTCGGCAAGGGCTGGTCGCATCTTGGTTCGGTGACGCTGGCGGGCAACACTACGTTCGAACTGCCGCTGGTCACGCTGCCGGCGGGGATGAACTTGAAACGTGCCACGTTGTGCGCGATGAGTGATGTGCTTTATACGAGTTTGGACGTAAACAAGCGTTAGTTCCCAAAAGGAGCGGGTTCCGGTCGTTCAGGGGTCCGCCGGGGCCATTTCAAGAATTTTCTAGACAGCCGCGCCGGAATTGCCTTATCATCAAGTTGAACGTGGTTTCGTCCCGCTGGAGCTTATGGCTTCAGGCCCCGCCCCGAGTATCCAAAGTAAGCCAAGTGCACTACTTGCGACGCAGCAATATCGCGTAGAGGTAGCCGTGACGCTTACTGGCGTTTTTTTCGAGCCGAGGTGCGCAAGTATTTCCGGAGGTTTAATTGAATGATCAGAATGGGAAGAAGTGCTAAACCTGAACCAGAGAGTCCAAAACCTATGAGCAATCCAAACTACAATCCGACGCCGCAACCCACGCCCAATAATCATCAGAGTATCGAGGATCAATACCGTCAGTCGGTAGAGACCTCTTCGACCACCGGTCGCGCCGTGACCGAAGCCGAATCCTTAGCGCGCTCGATCAAGGACGGCGCGCTCAGCGGCTATGTCGGCAACGGCACCACTTTGACTGGCGAGACTACCTTTAAGTCGATGCTGCGTATTGACGGACAATTGACCGGCAAGATCAATTCTGAGGCCGGCACGTTGATCGTGGGTAACCAGGGCCGCCTGGATGCCAATGTAGAAGTGGCGATCGCTACTATTCACGGCACCGTGAACGGCGACATCGTCGCCACCCAGCGTTTGGAATTGGGACGGACCGCCAAGGTGACCGGGAATATTCAGACGCCGTCGCTAATGATCGAACAGGGTGCGGTCTTTGAAGGCAGTTGCCAAATGGTCAAATCGCGCGCCGAGTCCGAAAAGCGCGAGCGCGACGCGAATATGCCCCGGACCGAACCGATCACCGCAAAACCGATGGTCGAAACTCCCGCGATCAAGAAACCGGAAACCGCCGCCGCCACTGCGGGCGATAACGGCAGCAAAGTCGCCGCGGTTTAGTTTGCGGCAAGAAAAGTTAATTGGCATCCGTTGGCGACCAGCCAACGGATGCCGATTTCTGTTTTTCGCGCTGCCGGTGTCAATTGCCTGCCGCAATACCTTTATTGACTTCATCGATCGCGTCATTCACATAGCGCAAGGCATTCTTGCGATGACCGCCCTTATCTTCGGTGGCGTTCTCTAACTTATTCTTGGCGATACGAAGGTGATCAAGCGCCGTCTGCATGTTTGGCTGGTCGGCCGCGGCAAAGCGAACTCCATGCGCATGGCGACGGTCAAACTGGATACCCAGCGTAACTTCTCTGATCGCGCTCTGCACCAAATTCATTGCCTTGACCCGGTGGCCGCCCTTATTCTCCAGCGCGCGGTTCAACGCGGCGTGCGCCTGTTGCAGTTCGGCGCGTGCCTCCTGCATTAACGGCTGATCCGGAGGTGCCGCGCTCACCGGCGCACCGGACAGGGACACGGCCGCCACAACAAACGCCAGTCCAATTGATCCCGCAAATTTCTTGAACGAATACATCGACATCAAATCTCCTCCTCAGACGAAAGGGTTAGGGGTCGCCGGTCGCAAATAATAATTCAACCGCGGCGCGGGAGCAAGGATTTTGCTTTTGATCGCCTGACATTCGCCAGGGTACGGTAAACCAGAATTTAGCAGGTGGAAGCGGAAGGAACGCTT
>JBDSEC010000002.1:0-12415 GCA_039920205.1 Pyrinomonadaceae bacterium | reverse complement strand
CCTTGTTCTCGACGCTCACGGCGATGGCATCCACGCCACGGGTGATCCAGGCCTCGACCACTTCGTTCTGTTTGGCGGGGTCCAGGTCGGTCGGCCCATCCCACAGTAGTTCGACGCCCAGTTCGTTGGCCGCTTCCTCAGCGCCCAACTTACAACTTATGAAGTAGGGGTCGCCCTTGGCCTTGGGCATCATGGCGATCACCGGCTTACGGCCCTTCGGCGCATTGGGACCGAGGGCATTTTGGGAGCCGCCCGGACCCTGTTTGATCGATCGCACCAGCATCCAATTGGTGCCGGCGACCAAAAGCGCGGCCACCAAGATGACGGCGCTCAAAACCGCGACTTGAGAATTTCTCACTTCGCTCTCCTCCCCTAAACTAGTTTGTGGTCCGGTGGCGGTTCCTGCTCTGCGCGAAAGGCGGTCTAGCAAGATCGTGGCGACCAACAAGACACCGGTAAGTATGCCGGCGAGCTCGGCGGGCTGGCCGCTGAGCCGTAGACCGTTTTGCAAAATGACGATGGCAAACAAACCCAAGACGGTTCCTAAGATCGTGCCGCGTCCGCCAAAGATGGAAGCCCCACCCAGCACCACGGCGGTGATCGCCATCAGTTCGTACCCGGTACCCGCATCCGATTTCGCTTGGCCCAAATGGGCTACGTAGATGATCGCGGCCAAGCTGGCGGCTAATCCCGAAACCACATACACCGTGCTGAGCCGCCGCGCGACGTTGATGCCGGCGTAACGCGCGCCTTCGGCCGAAAACCCGATCGCGTAAAGCGTCCGTCCGAACGCCGTCCGATGCAGCATCCAGGCGCCCACGGCGGTGGCCGCGATCAGCACCAAGAGTTGGGCCGGGATCACGCCCAACACATGCCCTTGGCCCAGATACAAAAAGCGGGGTGAGAAACCGGAGTAATTCTGGATCCCGCCGGTCAATCCCTCGGCAATGCCGCGAAATAACGAAAACGTTCCCAGCGTGACGATCAGTGGGGGGAACTTCAGGCGCGTGATCATGACCGCGTTCAGGCCGCCACCCAACAAACCGACCAACAGCGCGATCGCCGCGGCCGCGACCATCGGCAGGTGTGCATCGCGCCAAAGCGCGCCCATCACGACCGCCGCCAGACCCATCATCGAACCCACTGAAAGATCGATGCCGCCGGTGATGATCACCGGAGTCAGCGCCAGAGCCAGCAAGCCGATCTCGACACTAAGCCGCGTGATCTCGAATGCATTACCCGTAGATAAAAAGTTGCTTCCGGTCAAAGTGAAGATCGCGCATTCGATCACCAACACCAGGATCAGCGTCCATTCGTTGTTGGGGAACATCCGCTCGCGCCAGGGCGCGGTCAGTTGCGGTTCGCGAAATTCAGCGGCGGCCTTGGTCGGGTTCATTGGGCGGCCTCGCTTTGCGGGGCTAGGTTCTGCCGCGTGCGCCGGTCAACCCGGCGCATGGCCACGTCCGCCACCAATGCCGCCAAGATGATCAGCCCCTGAATGGCCTTTTCCCAAAATGGATTAATGCCCAGGAAGGTCAGCGCCGTCCCGATCGTGCCCAGCAGGGCTACGCCGATCAGCGTGCCCAACAAACGGCCACGGCCGCCGGTGATCGCCGTCCCGCCCACCACCACGGCAGCGATGGCTTTCAACTCCAATCCGCTACCGGAATTTCCCGGAATACTGGAAAACCGAACGGCATTAAGTAACGCAGCGAGGCCAACAAACGCACCCATCATGACGAATACGCCGAAAACGATCCGGCGTGGCTGCAGTCCGGCCAAGCGCGCGGCTTCGGCATCGGAACCGACGGCATAGATCGCGCGTCCGGCGCGAACATTGCGCAATAGCCAGGCAAAAGCAACCAACAGGAGCAAGGCGATGATGACGATCAGCCATTGGCCCACACCTTGGCCCAATCCAAACCACTGAAAGTTTGGCGGCAGATCCTGCACCCAGGCACCCGCCGTTGCCCAACGGAGCGTGTCGCGCCACGCCACTAACATAGCCAGCGTGACGATGATCGACGGCAGCCGCAGCCATCCGACCAACAGGCCATTTAGCGCGCCCATCATCGCGCCGATCACCACCACGGCCACTAGCAACATTGGGATCGGAACGCCGACCTTGGCCAACATCCCGGCCGCGACCGAACAGACGGCGAATTGCGATCCGATGGAGATATCTATCTCGCCCGCTAGAATGACCATCGTCATGCCGATCGCAACCAGCAATGTCGGCGCGTTATTCAACGCCAGGTCGCGCAGATTGGCCGCGCCGAAAAACGAAGGCGCGATCACCCCGACGACGACCAACAGTCCGACGTACGCCAGCAGCACCGACAATTCACGTTTGTAACGACCGAGTTTCATTCCGTTAACGATCCATCATCACCGTTGGCGCACTTGCGCCACTACCATTAACCGGTACCTGACCAAAGGCCAGTTCCATGATCTTCTGTTGCGTCGCGTCGGCACGGTCCAAGGTCTGAACCATCCGGCCGCCGCACATTACCGCGATGCGGTCGCTCATTCCCAAGATCTCGGGCAATTCCGAGGAGATCATCACGATCGCCACGCCCTGCGCGGCCAAGTCATTCATCAATTGGTGGATCTCGGCCTTGGCGCCAACGTCGATGCCTTGCGTGGGTTCGTCCAATATCAAAACGGACGGCTTCGTAGCCAGCCAACGGCTTAACGCTACCTTCTGTTGATTGCCGCCCGAAAGCGTCGCGGCCGGCGAAAAGATCGAGGGGGTCTTGATGCCCAACCGCCGTACATAATCGGCCGCCACCGTGCGTTCGCGGCCAAGGTCGAGGGCGCCGAAATTGCTGACTTTTCTTAACGAAGCAAGCGTGATATTCGCGCTGGTGGCGAGGTCCAGTATCACACCGTGCCGACGCCGATCTTCGGGAACGTAGGCAATCCCACGTTCGATCGCTTGCGACGGATCCATGATCTTGATGGGTTTTCCGCGCATCAGGATCTCGCCCGCGTCCGCTGGTGTGATACCAAAGATCAGGTGGGCCAATTCGGTGCGTCCCGCGCCGACCAGACCGGCCAAGCCGACGATCTCGCCCGCGCGTACCGAAAGGCTGACGTCCTTCAGACCCGCCGCACGGCTCGCCACACCGCGCAGTTCCAATACGACCTCACCCGGTTGCACTTCGTGCTTAGGAAAGACCGCAGACAGTTCGCGGCCGACCATTAATTGGATCAAACGCGGCCGATCGACCTCGGCCATCGGGTGCGTCTCGATCGTTTGCCCATCACGCAACACGGTCACGCGATCCGCGATCCAAGGCAGTTCTTCCAGCCGATGCGAAATGTAGATCAGCCCGACGCCTTGATCGCGCAACTGGCGGATGACTTTGAAGAGATTTTGGGCGTCCTCTTCGGAAAGCGAGGCGGTGGGTTCATCCAATATCAACACCTTCGCGTCGGCGCCCAGGGCGCGCGCGATCTCGACCAATTGCTGTTGGGGCATGGACAATTCGCCGGCGTCCATTTCCGGATCGATGCGCGCCCCGATCCGATCTAACAATTCTTGGGCGCGACGGCGGCGCGCGGTCCAATCAATGCGCCGCCAAGTGCCCGTTCCCTCCATCCCCAGCGCAATATTTTCGGCGACACTGAGTTCGGGAAACATCGCGGGCTGTTGATAGATGGCGGCGATGCCCAAGGATTTGGCCATCCGCGGCGAGTTGTTCGTGATAGCTTGGGCGTTCAACTCTAACGTGCCGTCGTCGGCTGAAACGGCACCGGTGATGACCTTGATCAACGTTGATTTGCCGGCGCCGTTCTCGCCGATCAAAGCATGCACCTCGCCCGCCCGCAATTCAAACGAAGCCGATCGAAGCGCGTGTACGCCGGCATATGACTTACTGATGTTGGTAGCTTGTAACAGCAGAGTGTCGGTCACGCCGCGCCTCCGTCCAGAACGATCACGTAGAGTTCCGCCGGGCCATGCACGCCGATGGCTAGGGTCAGTTCAATATCCGAAGTCCGCGAGGGTCCGGTGATGAAGGTGATCGCTCGGCTAAGGTCCGCACGGCGCTCATCAAGGTCGCGCAATACTTCACCCAAAGTCTGTCGTACGCGGCTGGCCTCAATGATCGCTACGTGTACGGTCGGCACTAACGATGCCAGCCGGTGACGCTCTTGATCCGACTCCAACACCAAAGTGCCGGTTTCGGCGATGGCCCACTGCGCGCCGGTGATGCCCAGGTCGCATTGGAATAGTTCCGCCGTCGTCGCGCCTTCGATCAGTTCCGCGTCAAGCGTAAGAAGCTTCAGCACGCCTGCCACCAGCGGTGCGTTGGTGATCGCTATCCGTCGGGCGGATAGGTTTCCCACGATACGACGAATCTCTTCAGCGGCTTCGCTTTCATTGGCAACAGAGAGGAAGTGTCCACCTACGGCTTGGAGCGACCGCTGGAATCGCTCGACCAGCAAACTTGGATCGTCCAGGGAGACGTGCGCAATGGGTTCGGGCGGCATTCGATGGGCGCGGTGCGCTTCGTACGCGGCATCGAACGGCTTGCTCTGCGCAAGTTGCGTACGAATGGCCGCGAACATTTCGCGCCGGGCTTCATCGTTGTTTCGTGGTTGTTCCAAACCGGGCCCCTTCTCTGCTTACTTTGTTTCCTCGCGCCAGGTATCCCGAAAGCTGCGCTGGGCCACCGGCCGCGCGTCCCGCCCACTAGTCCAGGCCGCCAGTGGAGGCGCCAGCCCCGCCAGCATGCCGCCTACTCTGCCGATGCGGCCATCGCGAACGACCGCGCGCTGCATAAAGCGCGAAAACTTTATCCCAAACTCGTAGCTCCACCGGTGCGACCACGCGGCGGCGTAAAGCCGGAAGGCCAACCGCTCGATCACTTTCCGCTTGACCGGGCCGTGTTCGCCGGCCGTGCCGGGCGCGGTGCCCTGTTTGATCTCCGCGCGCAGGTGCAGTAGCAGCTCAGGTATGTCGATCTTTACCGGACAAACTTCGCGGCAGGCGCCGCATAGACTGGAAGCAAACGGCAACTGCTTTGACTTTTCAATTCCGCTCAACTGCGGAGTGATCACCGCCCCGATCGGACCGGGATAGACCGAACCATAGGCGTGACCACCGATCTGCTGATAGACCGGACAAGCGTTCAAGCAGGCGCCGCAACGAATACAAGCCAACGATTGCCGCGTGATCGGATGCCCCAACATGCGCGAGCGCCCGTTGTCCATGATCACCAGATGGATCTCTTCGGGGCCTTCGTCCTCCGGGTTCCGCTTCACGCCGGTGATCAGCGATTGATACGCCGTGAGCTGTTGACCGGTGCCCGAACGCGGCAGCAACTTCAAGAACACATCCAGGTCGGTCAGCCGCGGAATGATCTTTTCGATCCCCATCACCGCGATATGCGTGCGCGGCAGACTGGTCGTCAGCCGGACATTGCCTTCGTTCTCTAGGATCAAAAACGTGCCGGTCTCGGCCACGCCGAAATTGACCCCGCTGATCCCCACATCGGCTTCGGCGAAACGTTCGCGCAATACCCGCCGCGCGGTGCCGGTCAAGACCGGCACCCCATCCTCCGGATCCGTACCTAGCTTTTCCGCGAACAGTTCGGCGATCTGCCGTTTGGACTTATGGATCGCCGGAACCACGATGTGCGATGGCGTCTCGTTCGCCATCTGGATGATCCACTCCCCCAGATCGGTTTCAATGGGGAAGAACCCTTCGGCCTCTAAACCGGCATTCAGGTGGATCTCCTCGGTCGTCATGCTCTTAGACTTGACGATCCGCGTGGCCTGCTTATCGCGCAGCAATTGCAGGATGATCGCCCGCGCTTCCGCGCCATCGCGCGCCCAATGCAACTGCACCCCCAAGGCCTCTGCTTTGCTGGAAAACGCCTCTAGATATTTATCCAGATGCAAAAGCGTGTCGGCTTTGATCGCGCGCGCGCGTTCACGCAAACCTTCCCAATCGTCGACCGTGGTGATCGCCAGTTTGCGCCGCTCGCCGAAGGTTGACGCTAGATTCCGCAGCGCCCCGCGCAACTGCGGGTCCGTTAGGGCATCGCGGGCATTCCGATCAAAGGTTTCGGTGGTAAGTTCGTGCAATTGCCTTAAACTTCCTGTGCGGCCAACAATTCAGCCAAATGCAGCGTGCGTACGGACGAGTTCATTCGCGCGAGACGTCCACCCAATTGCATCAAGCAACTCGCATCCGCCGAAACCACGGCCCGCACGTTTGCGGCCTCGATCGCTTCGATCTTTTGGTCCACAATGGCTAGCGATATCTCGGGGAACTTTACGGAAAACGTCCCGCCAAATCCGCAACACGCATCCGCATTCGGCAGATCGACAAACTCGGCCCCTCGCACCTGCCGGATCAACTCACGCGGTTCGTTGCGAATGTTAAGATCGCGCAGACCGTGACAGGCATCATGCCAAGTAATGCGCCCCGCGTAGCTCGCACCTACATCCTTTACCTTGAGCACATTCACCAAAAACGACCCAAATTCAAAGGTGTGTTCCGCGATCGCTTGGGCGCGCCGGCGCCACGGTTCGTCGTCCACGAACAATTCGTGAAAATGATGCACCATCGCCGCGCAGGATCCGGACGGCGTCACGATGGCTTCGGCCTCGCCGCTTTCAAAGATCTCGATGAAGCGCTTCGCCAACTGACGCGCTTCGTTCCGGTAGCCGGAATTGAACGCCGGTTGTCCACAACAGGTCTGCCGGTCGTCAAACACCACTTCGCACCCGGCCCGGCGCAGCACCTCGACCGTGCTGGTGCCGATCGACGGCCAAAGCTGGTCAGCCAAACAAGTGATGAACAAAGCAACACGCATCTCAATTTTCAAATCGCGCTTCCATCTCGGCGTAACGCCGCTGAGCGTCAAGCAAACGCGGAGAAGTGGCCGGGGTAAATCGTTTCAGCGGAATATTTTCGGCAACGTGCCGCCGAGCCTCTCCCATTGATGCGAACCGTTTAGCAGCGATCGCTTGCACCAAAACATTGCCCGTGACGGCGGCTTCTGCGGGTCCGGCCGCTACCGGTAAATTCGCGGCATTTGCGGCCATCTGATTTAGATAATCATTCAGGCTACCGCCGCCCACGATCTGCAGGCCTTTCACCTGGTTACCCGTTAGCGACTCGATCACTTTGAGCACCGACGCATAACGGAATGCCAAGGAATCCAAGATCGCTTTAGTTATGGTGACCGGGTCATCGGGCACCGGCCGTCGGGTTTCGCGCAACTGCCCGGCGATCGCGTCCAACATACTTGCCGGATTGAAAAACCGTGGGTCGTCGGGAAAGATCAATGCTGCCGGTTCTTCTCGCGTCGCCACCTCGCGCAACAGCCGTTCGTGGTCCAGTTCGATCCCGCGTTCGCTCCATTCCCGCTGGCAAGACGCCAATATCCACATCCCGGTCACGTTCTTCAAAAAGCGAACCGTGTCGAAAGCACCTCCTTCGTTGGTAAAGTTGTGCCGCGCCACCTGGTCATTTATCAACGGCCGGTCCAGCTCGACCCCGATCAGTGACCAGGTGCCGGACGAAATGTAGGCCCAGCCCGGTTCCAAAGGGGCTCCAACCACGGCGCTACCGGTGTCATGCGTCGCCGGGGCCACGACCGTAACACCCCTTAGGTCAAGCTCGTCGGCAATAGGATCCGTCAATGGACCCACCGTAGTCCCCGCGAAAACGATCTCCGTCAGCAACCCTGCTGGCAATTCCAGGGCCGACAAAGTTTCAGCATCCCAGGTTCGGCTTTCGGCCCGCACCATCTCCGTCGTCGTCGCGTTGGTATATTCCGTCACCACTCGCCCGGTAAGGAAAAAATTGACCAGATCCGGGATCAGCAACAATCGCTCGGCCGCGGCCGGAATGCCTTCGTCGTGCGCCTGGGTATAAAGTTGGAACAGTGTATTGAACGGTTGGAATTGAATGCCGGTGCGGGCAAACAATTCAGCGCGCGGTATCCGTTCAAAGACCCGGTCCATCACCCCTTTCGTACGTTCATCGCGATAACAAATGGGATTCTCGACCAACTTTCCAGATGCATCGATAAAACCGTAATCGACGCCCCAGCTATCAATGCCGATACTTTGAATGCGCCGGCCCAGCGCCCGGGCGCGTACACCGGCTTGAAGCAATCCTGCCTTTATCTCCTTGAAAAGATGGGGGAAATCCCAACGCAGATGTCCCTTGGATTCAGTTGCCGGATAGCGAAACCGCCGAACCTCTTCCAACATCATCTCACCCGGCGCGGCACCCGCCAGTACTACGCGGCCGCTGCTCGCACCCAGGTCGACCGCGATGTACAGCGCCTCGAGCATTAAACGATCCCGACCGCGATACCTGACTTGGCCGGACGTTCCTTGGCCTTTGCCTCGCGGTAGCCGCTGGCGCGGTAGGTCGCGATCGGATCATGCGCGCCACCCGAACGGGCCCGGGCCACGGCTAGGATCGGCGACACGTCGGTCCGGAACGCCGCCTTCAACACTGACAATGCGCGCAACGCATCGCAATTGTGTTGCGCCTCGGCCAATGCGGCGCGATCGACGATCAAAGCCTGAACATAAGCGCGCGAAAGTTCGACGGCGCTAGACGCCAATGATTCGATCGGATCGGTCACGTTGTGCGATTGGTCCAGCATGTAGGCGGGATCGAAACCCGGCAAATTGCTTAGCTCGGCATCAACCAATTCGTTGAAGATCAGGAATAGCTGGAACGGTTTGATCGAACCGGCGTCCAGATCGTCATCGCCGTACTTACTATCGTTAAAATGGAACCCGCCCAATTTCTCGAATTGGATAAGACGCGCCACGATCATTTCGATGTTGACGTTAGGCGCGTGATGACCCAGATCGACCAAACACATCGCCTTGGGCCCTAGCTCCCGCGCGCAGTAGTAACTGGTTCCCCAATCGTTGATAACCGTGGAATAAAAGGCGGGTTCGTACATTTTGTGCTCGATGAACAACCGGGCGTCATCGGGAACCGCCGCATAGATCTCGCGCATGCTTTCGAGGTAGTTCTCCAATGCACGCCGCAAATGTTGCTGGCCGGCAAAGTTTCCGCCGTCACCAACCCACACGGTGTGGGCCCGCGAACCAAGCTTTTGGCCAAGTTCGATGCATTCGATATTGTGCGCCACGGCCTGACGTCGTACCGCCTGGTCCGGATGCGTTAGGCTGCCGAACTTGTAGGACAGTTCCTGACCGACCTGATCCTGGAACGTATTGGAATTCATCGCGTCGAAGTAAAGTCCACGCGCCATCGCGAATTCCAGCAGTTCATCCGCGCTTTTGGGTTTGTCCCAAGGGATATGCAGCGACACTGCTGGCGTCGTACGAACCAATTGATTGATGGTGGCGCAATCCTCCAGCTTTTCGTAGATGCCTCGCGGTTCGCCTAATCCGGGAAAGCGGGCAAAGCGAGTTCCGCCCGTGCCGACTCCCCAGGAGGGAACGGCGACGCGAAGCTCCTGCGCGCGGACGGTGAGATCCTCGATCTCCAGATCGCGCCGCTTCAGTTGCTTTGCCAGATGTCCGTAGTCCTCGTCGATCCAGGCTTGCGATCTACGATTCTCGCGGGCGATAAAATCACCATCGATCTCGAAGTTTTTTATCATAGTGATTTCCTCTTCCCCACTGCTCGCTTCGTAACACTAACGCATAAAACCGTCTTGCAATCCGCCGTCGACGGGGATCACATGTCCCGTGGTTTTCGAAAGACGACGCGAGATCAATAAGAAGATCGCTTCCGCCTGATCTTCCGGTTCGATCGCCGACTGGGTCAATGAACGCTTGGCGTAGAACTCGGCCAACTTACCGCGCAACTCTTCGGTTCCTTCGTCTTCACTGAAATCGATCGCGTATTTCGTTAAGGAAGCAATAACACGGTCGCGGGGGAACATGGTACTGCCCTTAACGACCGTGGCCGGGGCGACCGCATTCACGCGAACCAAGGGTGACATTTCGATCGCCAGCTCGCGTACCAAATGGTTCGCGGCGGCCTTGCTGACGTCGTAGGCCAGGCTGCCCTTTTTGGCCACCACCGCATTGGCGCTGGTCGTCAATACGATATTCGCCGGCAATCCCTGCTGTTTCAGGATCTGATTGGCTTCGTCCGCCACGATGTAGGCGCCAATGACATTGATGTCAAAAGTCTTGGACCACAACTTGTCGGCCAACCGTCCATCCTTATCAGGCGGCACGAAGATACCGGCGGTAACGATCACGGCATCGATCCCCCCGTAGGCCAGCATCACTTGCTTGAACATACCGGCGACGCTTTCGCGATCGGTAATGTCACAGCCCAAACCTAGCGCTACTCCGCAATTGCTGATGCCGGTCCCCGCGACACCAATGCCGGGGCCATATTGCGCGATGATCGAGTCGGCCGTTGCCTGCGCCGATGCGGCATCGAGATCGACGCACACAACATGCGCGCCTTCCTTTACGACTCGATGGGCGGTGGCTTCGCCAATGCCGGCACCCGCACCGATGATCACCACGACCTGCCGATCAAGTTCTTTTTCGGGCGGCTGACGCTGAAGCTTGGCTTCCTCTAACGGCCAGTATTCGATATCGAAGGCCTCTTGCTGATCCATCGCTTCGTACTGGTCCAAGGCCTCGGCCCCACGCATGACCTCGATCGCGCAATTATAGAATTCGGCCGTCACGCGCGATTCGCTCTTGCTCTTGCCCCAGGCCAACATTCCCAAACCAGGGATCAACACGACGGTCGGGCTCGGGTCGCGGATAGCCGGCGAATCGGGCCGTTTGCAGCGTTCGTAATAATCAACATAGTCCTGTCGATATTGGTCTAAGGCTTCGGTCAAAGTAGTTTTCAATCCCTCGACATCGCCGCTCGATGGATCCCAATCCACGAACAAGGGTTTGATCTTCGTGCGCAGGAAGTGGTCGGGACATGAAGTACCCAGTGCAGCTAAACGCGGTCCGTCCACGCTATTCACAAAGCGGAGCATCTTCGGATCGTCCTGCACCGTGCCAACGAACCGCCGGTTTACCGAGATGCGGCCACGCAACCACGGTGCGATGGTCGCCAAAAGGCTCACCCGGGTGTCGTCGGGCAACGCGGCATACTTTTGCCCACCAAAGGTCGCCTCGCCCTTATCGCGTTCTTCGATATAGGTGGCAGCGCGGTCGATGATCTCTAGCGCGGTCTCATAACAGGTCTGGTCGTTATTGCTCCACGAACTCATACCGTGATGGCCCAGCAAAACCCCTTTGGCGTTCGGTTGATCTTTGATCAACTGTTCGATCTGCAGACCAATGTCGAATCCCGGCCGTTGCCAGGGAACGTAGATCAGTTCGTCGCCATAGATCTCTTTACACAGCCGTTCCTGATTGACCGACGCCGCGATCGCAATGACCGCGTTCGGATGTAAATGGTCGACGTGTTGATATGGAACCAAGGTGTGCAACGGCGTATCGACCGAACACGCGCGCGGATTCAAATTAAAGACGCAATGACTGTACATCGGGTACATATCATCCTCGATCTGCGTTTTCGGACCGTGTTCGGGATGATCCAGGTAAAGCGGTTTCATCGCGCGGATCTTGTCCAGATAGAGCGAGGCAAAACCATCGCGCTTAGCCGTCCGTAGATCGCCGCCAGAACCCTTGACCCAAAGAACTTCGACACTCTCGCCGGTCAATGGATCGCGTTGGGTAATTTTGGAAGACGTATTGCCGCCGCCGGTGTTGGTCAGCGTTAGATCTTCACCTAGCTTGTTCGATCGGTACACCAAACGGTCCACGCCTTCCAGCTTGCCAACCTCCGCTTCGCTCCAAAGATACTTTACGTAATTAAACGACTCTTTCATTGATTGCTTGGTCATAATGCCCTTCAATAATTCAATAATTTCAAACTTATACATTAAGGCAAGCGGTTAACTATTCGCTCGCAACAAATTCAACATTAGATCAAACCTAAGGCTGGTCTAATTCTTACGTGGCGGCGCGGTCGAACCGCGCTTGATCAAGTACGTGGGAATGTGAACTTCCTGGCCCTGTTCTTGAGGCCGTTCAATGTTTCGGATCAGTGCTTCTACGGTTCGCTGGCCGAGCTCGACCCGCGACAAACAAACCGTAGTTAATGGCGGTTCGGTCAATTCTGCAAAAACGATATCGTCGAAGCCGACGACCGAGACGTCACCGGGGATGGACAACCCGGCTTGATGAAATTCTTTGATGACCCCCAGCGCCATCATATCGTTGGCGGCCACTACCGCAGTGGGTAATTCACCGGCCGCCAGCATTTCGACCGCGGCACGGCGGCCACCCTCGAACTTAAAGTCACCTTCATACACAAAGGTTTTGGCGTTCGGCACATGCCGCGCGATCGAGTTTAGAAACGCCTCGCGCCGGACATCGGTTGCATTCAACCGGTTTGGGCCCG
>JBDSEC010000001.1:0-5364 GCA_039920205.1 Pyrinomonadaceae bacterium | reverse complement strand
AGATGTTTTGACGGGGAAGGCGCCGACCTCTGCCGCCCAAAAAGCGGGCTCCGAATGCGTGCGCCCTGATCGCGGACTCCGCCGCGTCTGCACCCGCGGCTATATTATGCCACCCAAAAAGCGGGCTGGATGAGTGGGCAAACCCAATCTCCCTTTTACCCTTTCACCCTTTCACCCTTTCTCCCCATCTCTTTTTGCGGCTCTGCCGCCCGATGAGCGGCGACGGCTCCGCCTCGCCGGAATCTCGCCAGACCAATTTCGGGGCTACGCCCCCGCAGCGGCGTAGCCGCATCAGATTGTTAACGTGAGACTGCCCGGAAAGCTGAAACCTTTCCGCATTTAAAGCGACGGAGCCGCGGATTTAGACCGTGACGTTAGTCGCCTAGTCGATATTGCTTGGTTGTGCTTTCATAGAACCAGCGTTACTTACATGTTTATTTGGAAACAGAAATTACTTCCCCTCTGGCTGGTCTTGGGTTTAGTGCTCGCTGTTGCTTGTGTCATTCTCGGCCTTCGTATGTATGCGAAGTTCGAATCCCGATCAACTTCAGCAGGTTTGAGGGTGCCGATCTCAGCTAGCCGAGACCCACAAACCCCGCTGACCAAGTTTTGCGAAATACTCGCGCGTCCAAGCAAGTCTGATCAGAAATCCGTGCGAACGCTGGCTACCGCGACGGTGTCTTTCGAAAACACTTTTCTCTATGATTTGGGCTGCTATAAGAAAGACGATCTGGTCTGGTTTGAGGCCGCCGATGAACAGGTTGCAGCCAAGCTAAGTGAGATCCTCGTAATTGGAGTCACTTACCGGGCGCGGCTAGATCTGACCGGTAAATTCGAGGTGTCAAAGTCGGGCGGATTTGGACATGTGAACGGATATCGTTATCAGTTCGTTATTACGCACGTCAACCGAGTGGAATCTATACCGGCTAACGAGCTGTGGCCCTACGAATTGAAGACGAGTAGCAAATAGGGCTTGTCGCGGGTAACAGTAGATTACAGATCAGGCGTGTCGCTTTGACGTACTGCATCAACGGACGTGTTAGAAGCCGTGGACAGCGATTCGCGCCTACCTCTGCCGCCCAAAAAGCGGGCTCGGAACGCGTGTGCGCCTACCGCGGACTCCGCAAAGCCGGCGCCCGCGGCCATTTTATGCCGCCCAAAAAACGGAATGGTTGAGTGGGCAAACCCAATCTCCCTTTCTCCCTTTCTCCCCAACTGCTGTTGCACCCGCCACTTCACCGCAAATAGTCCTCTAACTGCACGGACTTATCCGTCCTGTCGTCGCGGTACTTTACGATCACGGGCGCGTAGAGCGACAAGCCCCACTCGCGGCCTTTTTCGCCGGTGACCGCGCGCGAGCCGGGGACGACCACGGCACCGGCGGGAATTTCTAGCGGAGCACCTTCGGTCCGCCGGTAAACCTCGCCGCGTACTAGGTCATAGACTGCCGTCCCGCCGGTCAGGATCGTGCCGGGCGCAAGCACCGCCCCGGCGCGTACGATAGCGCCTTCGTAGACACCGCAGTTGCCACCCACCAGAACATCGTCTTCAATGATCACCGGCATGGCCCCGACCGGTTCCAGCACGCCACCGATCTGCGCCGCGGCCGAAAGGTGAACTCGCTTGCCGATCTGGGCGCAGGAACCGACCAACGCGTGGCTGTCGATCATCGTGCCTTCGTCGACATAGGCGCCCGCGTTGACGTACATGGGCGGCATGCAGACGACGCCGGGCGCGACGAACGCCCCGTCGCGAATGCTGGACCCGCCGGGTACGATACGGACATTGTTTTCGACCGTCAGGGCGCGGAGCGGATAAGTATTCTTATCGAAAAACCGGAGCGTGTGATCCGAGGGCGACAGGTCGGTCATTTTGCCCAAACGAAACCCCAGCAGGATGCCGTGTTTTACCCAGGCGTTGGCGTGCCAGTCGCCGGCGCCATCGCGTTCGGCGGCGCGCACTTCGCCGCGATTGAGGGCCGCTTTAAATTCCGCGAACAGATCCCCCGCGCCGGGTTCCGCGGCCGGGTCGGCGGCGGCGGCCAGTTTTTCGATCGCTTCACGAAGCGGCATGTTTTGCTTCCTTTAAAAGTCCGAGTTCCAAGAGCAACGTGCGCATACGAGTGCGGGTGGCGTCGTTCACCGGGCCTAGCGGCAGCCGGAAATTCTCATCGATAAGACCCATCATGGCCAACGCTGCCTTGACCGGACCGGGGCTAGATTCAATAAAGTTGGCTTCCATCAGCGGCAGCAGTTGGTAGTGCAACGCCCGCGCCGCGGTCCATTCGCCAGCTAGCGCCAGATCGACCATTTGGCTGATAAAGGCCGGTGCTTCATTCGACGCGACCGAGATCAATCCATCGGCACCCAGGGCGATCAGTGGCAACGTCAGCGCATCATCACCGGATAGAACGCGAAAACCATCGGGACGTTCGCGCAGGATCGCCATGATCTGGGCCAGATCGCCGGACGCTTCCTTGATGGCGACGATATTCTCGACCTCGCGGGCCAGACGGAGAGTAGTCGCGGCGGCAATATTCACGCCCGCGCGGCCCGGCACGTTATAGATCACGACCGGAAGCTCGCCGACCGATTCGGCCACCGCGCGAAAGTGGACAAAAAGGCCTTCCTGGGTCGGCTTGTTGTAATAGGGCGCGACCACCAACACCGCATCTACGCCCAGATCGCGGGCGGCGGTGGACCACTCGATGGCGGATGCGGTCGCGTTGCTTCCCGTGCCGGCGATCACGTGCGCGCGGCCGCGTGCGGCGTCGACGGTCAGCGCGATCACTCGTTGATCTTCGGCTTCGGTCATGGTGGCGCTCTCGCCGGTGGTGCCGCACGGCACCAGTAAACGCACGCCGCCCGCGATCTGATATTCGATCAGATCGCGCAGGCGTGCTTCGTCAACCGCGCCACCGTTCGTAAACGGAGTTACCAGCGCGGTAGCCGTACCGCGCAGCCATTTGATATTCAACGTCATTTCGGTAATTCCTTTCTTACAGAGTTCACTTGTTACTCTGGTCCAGTAATTCGTTGATCAGATCCGAGAATTCGTACGTGCCCGTGCGCCCTTGGATCCAGCGTGCCGCAACCAGTGCGCCGGCGGCGAAACCTTCGCGTGTTCGCGCCGTGTGCGTAAGCGTGATCTGATCGGCCGGGGAATCGAAAGCTACGCGATGCGTGCCCGGAATATATCCGGCGCGAGTACTAGCAACCGGCGCATCCAGACCCTCGGCGGTCAACAGGTCGCGCAGGCGCAAGGCGGTACCGGACGGCGCGTCGCGTTTACGCGCGTGATGCGCTTCCTCGATGAACGGTGCGTATTCCGGAAAGAGCCGAAATGATTCTGCCGCTCGCTGAACAATGCCGTAGAAGAGATTGACCCCGACCGAAAAATTCGCGCCGTAGACCAAGGCTCCGTTATGCTCGGCAACGATCTGTAGCAACTGCGCCGCATTTTCTTGCCAGCCGGTCGTTCCTTCGACCAAGGGAAGCCCCGCGCGTGCGCAGGCGGTCACGTTCCCCACCACTGCGTCGGAGACCGAGAAATCGATCGCCACATCATTGCCACGCAGCAGTTCCACCAGTTCATCAGCCAAACGCGATCGATCGCGCGAAGTGAACACCAGCGTCACCTGATCGCCGTCGTCATTTGCGCGAGCATTCACCAAACGGCCCATCGCGCCGCCGCCAAATAGAACTAGCTTCATTGCTCACTCCTCGCGATCAAGGTGCGGACCAGACCAGCGTAAATATCGACTGCCGCCGTCAACTCGCGTTTGCTGACTCGTTCATGATCGGTATGCGCATCCATGATCGATCCCGGTCCGATCAGCAACGGCGTACCCCAGTTCGTCAGATAGGGAACGTCGGTCGTGAAGCGAACCGCAGCGGTTTCAAATCCTTCGACGGCGAGGAGGTCTACGGGCTCGGCCATCGATAGGTATTCCACTTTCGCTCGGCCAGCCACCAGAAGTTCCAACCGTTCTTTGATCTGCGTCCCGGCCGTCACCAAACGGATCTGCAATTCGGCCTCCGCCTCCGCCGCGATCACATTCGGGCGCGTGCCGCCGTTGATCGTGCCGATGTTGCAGGTGGTCTCGCCAAACTTCTCGCTGCTAGGCCAATCCCAATTTCGCAAGTCGCCGAGCACGTCCAGCAAGATATCGATCGCGGACCGGCCTCGCTCGGGATAGGCCGAATGTCCCGCGCGGCCCTCCGTTTTGATCCGCAGGCGCAGCGATCCCTTCGAACCGGTGGCTAGGATATTGTCGGTCGGCTCGCCATTGATCAGATATTCACACGACCGGGCCAGCGGGTGATCGTTCGCGGCCTTGGCGCCGAGGCTACCGGCCTCTTCGTCGACCGTGAAGAGAAGACCGATCTCGGTCCCTTCGGCCCGCAATGTTTCCGCCGCCACGATCTGCCCGGCGATGATCCCCTTCGCGTCGCAGGCGCCGCGACCGTAAATGTATTTGTCGTCTTCGGAAGACGGGACGTACGTCGGCACTGTGTCCATATGCGTCGAAAGAAATACGCTGGGCGTACCGGCCGTTGTTGCGATCAGGTTGGAGCGTCCATCCACGACCGGCTGCAGTTCGACCCGATAGTCCAGTCGCTTCAGATACTGGACCAGAAAGCTCGCGACCGCTGCCTCGTCGCCCGTAAGCGACGGAATGTCGATCAGTTCTCGGGTCAGGGTGTTTAGATTCATGCTACCGCACCCTGGCTGATCTCGACATCGGTTTCAAAGAACTTGGCGTGCAGCCGCGAGATGGCTACGCGAACATTCTTTTCCTCGACCACAAAGGTGACATTGACGCTCGAAGCGCCGTGGGAAATGAGCGATACATTAATGTCGCCCAGACAATTGAAGATGCGCGCGGCGATCCCCGGCGTGGCGCGCAGGCCTTCGCCGACGACGCAGATGATCGCCTGATGGTGTTCGACGCGCACGGCACCCAATTGCTCCAACTCGATGATCATCGGCGCCAACGTACTGGCGTCGTCAAGCGACAGCGAAACACTTACCTCGGACGTGGTCACAATGTCGATCGCCGTCCGGTGGCGATTGAAGATCTCGAAAATGGCGGCCAGAAAGCCATAAGCCCCGAGCATGCGTGCGGAACTGATCTGGACCAGAGTGATACCGGTTTTGTGGGCGATGGCTTTGACGGTGCGGGGTGACAGATCGGCATCAGAACAGACCAACGTCCCGGTCGCCGACGGATCGCGGGCGTTACAGATGCGCACCGGTATGTTCTGTTCGATCGCCGGTTGAATGGTTTTAGGATGGAGCACTTTCGCGCCGAAGTAAGCGAGCTCCGCCGCCTCGGCATACGAAAGACGGGCGATGGTGTTG